>JBKKAT010000327.1:0-4094 GCA_046714535.1 Acidobacteriota bacterium
GCATACACCAACAGAAAGGAATAGCTGAAAGAAGCTAAAGCGAAGAGGCCGCTGGAAAGCGTAAAAACCTTCAAGTCTCTTCCAAAATCACTCAACCGGACTCCACGATAAATTTTTCGTTCCGTCTTCTTTTCTTTGATAATGAAAAGTATCAGCAGTACCGCAAGAATGGATGGAATTGCTGCAAAGGCAAAAAGCGAGCGGTAAGTAAGTTTTTGAATCAAAACAATGGAAATAATTGTTCCAACGGTTGCGCCCAGATTATCCATTGCCCGAAGAACGCCGAAGTTTCGCCCCCTGTTTTGATCTGTGGAAACATCGGAAATGATTGCATCGCGCGGACTCCCGCGCATTTTGCCGGAACGATCCAGAACGCGGAATGGAATCAACGCCTGCCAGGTTGGTGCCAGTGCATAGCCGATGCGGGCAATGCCTCCAAACAAATAACCGAGCCAGACAAAAATTTTTCTTTTATGAATGCGGTCAGAAACATAACCTGATGCCGCTTGCGAGATCGAAACTACAGCATCCCCTACTCCGTCGATCAAACCCAGGACCGACATGTTGGCCTTCAGAACATTCGTCACAAACAATGGCCATACAGAAAACACCATGTCTGAACCCATATCGTGCAGGAACGACGCCCATGCAAAAGTGTTTACTGTTTTCCTTTGATTGATTGCTCCTCCGGTTTTAATCGAGCCCATTTTATCTTAAAGTTCTTTATACTGTTCTTTTAAAGGGGGGGAACATGCTAAAAAACCTTGCTGCTGCAAAAAATGTGTTGATTGGCACGGAAGTTCGTTTTTGGGGCAATGAGCCACAGGTCTACAAAGATAAGATCATCCAGGAATTCAACCTGACGTCCTTTTTTAACTATTTCAATCACATCCATCCAAAACGGGAAGTCTACGATTTCAGGGAGCCTGACCGGGAACTGGCCTTCGCCTTGCAAAACAACAAGAAGCTGCTGGCCTCCGGTTTGATTTTCTGGTGGGCCGACCCGGATTGGGTGAAAGTCCTGGCCAGAAAATATCTAAAGCCTGTGCTTGTGAATCACATAAAAAGGGTGATGAACAAATACAAAGGAAAGGTTCCGTGGTGGGTGGTTGTGAATGAAAACATTGGGCACCCGAATCCCCAGTTCGTGCGATGGGCAAAGATCGGATCCGATCCATTCGATTACGTGAGAATCGCTTACAGAACCGCCAGGGCTACTGATCCGGCCGCCAGACTACTTTACAACGATACGGGATTCGAATTGGGAGGCGCGCGGGCAGATCGAATTTTCAAAATCTTGAAACGTCTGAGGAATGAAAGTGTTCCGATCGATGGCATCGGATTTCAATGCCATTTCAAAACAGAAGTAGCAAATAATCTCAGCAATGCGCTTGCAAAGTTCGAAGCGTCGATCAACCGGTTCAGGTCGATTGGATTAGAACCCTACATTACGGAGCTGGATGTTGCCATACCGAGATCAATCGGACCAACCGCACAACAGCTGCAGAAGCAAAAAGACATATACAAAGCATTTCTTTCTAAAGCGCTTGAAAAAGGAGTGGACGTTCTGATGCTCTGGGGATTTACCGATCAAATAAACTGGCTGCAGGATCACCCAACGCTTGGTTTTGCGCATATTCTGGATACGAATTACCAGAAGAAGCCGGCGTATTTTGGTGTGGAAGAAGCTTTGTCGTAATTGCGAGGCATCACTCTACGCCGGACGGACCTTCTGGTTTGATCGGTTTCGCCTGATCAAGAGACTTCAGCGCCATCGCGACAAGTAGTCGGGCACGGTTTCCCGAAGGGTGTTTGCAGTCAGGATCCAATTGAATGGCTTTCGTGAGGTCCGCAGCCGCTTTTTCAAGCTGACCCATTTGGAGATACAACTCTCCGCGGTTCGCAAGAGAATTAATGTCTTCGGGAAAAACCGCTATCGCCCTGGAATAGTTTGCAATCGCCTTTTCTGGTTTGTTTTGCTTTTGATTTAGTGAACCCAGCAGAGTACGAGCATAGGCGTTGTCAGGATCGATCATAACAAGGCGTAAAAGCAGAGTCTCGGCACGCAGATATAAACCCTGAGCAATCAACAGATTTGCAAAACGAAGGGAAGATGCAATTTGAGCGGCGGTGACGTTTAGGTCCCGGAAGACGATCGAGTCTTTGGTCATGTGACTTCAATCGTCGTCATCTTTTTTAATAACCGAATGTCGCGCTGGTTCCGCAAAACTTGGACCCGTTTTCTCAGTCAGCCCGGGATCATCACCGAAAAGCGATCCAACGAACTCATCGAAAGACGACCTATCGCTGGCCTCTTGTAATTCCTCTTGTAGTCTCTTGATTTCTTCCTGCTGTTTTTTGATGTCCTCCTGCAATTCTTTGCGCTTATCGGTAGGCCTCAATTGATCTAGCCATGCATTTTTGACTGATTTTGCCAATCCTTGAGTCAATTCATTTACATCGGCGGAGAGATCCCGATGGGGATCACCCCACAGCTTGAGAAGATCCTGATTTTGCGCATGAGCCGAAATAGCTTTCCCGTATTGCGCAGCTCGGTTCAAGTAAGCAACGGGGTCATCAACAGTTGCCGGCTGCGACATCGTGGGCAGGTTCAATTCGGAAGTTGATTGCTTTGCTGCCATTTCAAAACTATCACGGGCCGCTGCAATTCGAGCTGGAGATACGGCTGCTTTTTGGATCCCTGAATTCACAGCTTCCTGGCCGGAAGAAATGGCGGTGCTTGCCGCGAACGATGACGCCTTTAAGTTGTTAATCATGAATGCATCTCCTGCTGTGAGTCACTGTAGAAGCTTCATCTGTTTTTATCATATCGCTTCATGAAAGCAATTGACAACCGACAACTACAAAGGACTTCGTCAAGTGCTTAACGGGACTACTTCCCGACAGGAAGCTCAAGAGAGCTAGGATGACCTGCGTCATGAAAAAGTTGGATGTGAGCTGTGCGCGCATCTTTTGCCGATTCCTGTGTAACGATCCCACCTGAATTGTAGTTCTTCTGCAGGTAGATGCTATTGGGACAACGGATCAGTAACCGGATTCTGCTTCCCTTCGCAATCCTGCGGGAGACAAAAGGAAAAGCATCAAACTGATACCGGTTTATCTCTCCCGGCTTCACCAGTTTTTCCTGCAAAAGAGAATCCCTATATCGCGCGCGGAGAAGATCCTCAGTCAAAAAAATGCTTTTCCCTTCCCGCGTAATCTCATATACCGACACTTGGAAATCGGTATCGGGAACATCTATGGAAATCCATGCGTTGAATTTTAACTGGCCGCTGATTTCAACCGGTTCCGGAAACGGCTCACTGTGATAAACGAGACCGTTGCCGTTCAAATTCAGGGCGTAACGCTGGTCGGTCAAATATTCACTTACTTCTGCTGTCTCCAGCTCTGCCGGTTTTAAGTCAAGGGGATCGTACACATAACTATCCGGTTTTTGATTGCCTGATTTTTCGGCCGAAAGCGTTCCGGATTTCCAAACTTCATTTGCCTGACCCTCCGATTGCAGGTAAAGAATTTTCTTGTCATTGGAGATCTCATCAAAACTCTTAGCGTACTTCCACTGTTCCGCGCCGGTTACATAATACGCAACCTGTTCTTTCAAGAATTCCGGCCGTTTTCCGTTTTTCATGGTCCAGTCGTACCACTCTTTGTGAAGCTTGTTCAAATCCACCATCGAAGCTTCACCAAACGTTAAACCACCAACTTCTTTTCTGGGAGTTCGCGTCCCGGCATGATCCCACGGACCAATGATCAAGTAGTGTTTCTGTTGTGATTCCGCTGAAGCGTTTTTCATGTGCATCTTATAGTGGTACAGCGCTCCAGGCTGATCCCCATCGTAAATTCCAGTGATCGTGAGAATCGGAATATTCATTTTTGCGTACTGGTCGATTGTCGGGTTCATCGCCTGCCAGTAACTATCCGGGGTAGGATGCTTTATCCATTTCTGAAAATAGGTAGAAGTGTTACCTGCGACTTGATCCAGATCCTTGTAAGGGCGCCGGTTCAAATACCAATCCCGGAACCGTTGAATCCAAAAATCGCTTTCACCGAAAAGATTTGCATTAGCAGTCTTG
>JBKKAT010000328.1:0-17155 GCA_046714535.1 Acidobacteriota bacterium
AGATATTTGTTGATCGTCTTGGCCTTCGCCGGAGACTCAACAACCACAAGTGATTTTGCCATAGTTTTAGTTCCTACTTAATTCGAAGGAAGTTTTTCCCCGGTATTTGCGTAATATAGTTCTTCAGTTCCAGATTAACCAGCGTACCTAATAAGTCCTTCGATTGAATTCCTGCCTTTTCAGCAATCTGATCCACATGACTCGGCTGCTCAAAAGACAATAAGGCAATAATGCTCTTTTCGGCTTCTGTCAAGCTTTCCGGCTCATTTTCTTGTTTCTGGTTTAAGAACGCGTTCGAGAGATGATGGGGCAACTCAGCGATCACATCCTGCCAGTTTCTGACAAGTGAAGCGCCATCCTTAATCAAAGCATGACACCCTTTGCTCAGTTCATTAAAGATGTTTCCCGGCACAGCAAGAACCTCTCTTCCCTGTTCCGCCGCCATGCGAGCTGTGATCAAAGATCCGCTCTTATCGGATGCTTCTACAACCACCACGAGATGCGACAGTCCGCTAATAATTCTGTTGCGAACGGGAAAATTGTCGCGGTTCGGTGGAGTCTCCATGGGAAATTCTGAAATCACTGCGCCACTCCGCGAAATTTTTTCAACCAGCATTTTATGTTCGGAAGGGTAGATGATATCGATCCCGCTGCCAAGAACGGCAATCGTCCGGCCTCCCGCTTCCAGTGCTGCGTTGTGGGCGCGCGCATCCACACCGCGCGCCAATCCGCTCACGATGGTTACTCCGATCCTTGCGAGATCGCGCGCTAAGGCCTGAGTTACGTTTAATCCATAGGGTGTCGCCTTTCGTGACCCGACCAACGCCACAGGCACTTCTGTATCCAGAAATTCCCCGCGCACGTAGAGCACCGCCGGCGGGTCCGGTATGTTTCTTAAAAGTTCCGGATATTTTTCATCAGCAAATGTCAGAAGCGCAACTCCGGCTCGCTGCGCCAACGCGATCTCCTTTTCAGCGTTACGGAAGTTAAAATGCGCAATCCGCTGCGCGACTTCGGCCTTGATCTGTGTCGCCGCCATGAGATCCATTTCCGTCTGACGAAAAACATTCTCAGCCGATTCAAACGTCTTGATCAATGCACCGCGATGGATCGACTTCAGACCCTCCACCATATTTAAAGCGACCCATGAAATCATGCGGAGCAACTTAACATAAAGGGGAAGCATATTCAAACAGATCCCCCCTATTTAAAAAAAGCTATAATTGTAAATTATGTTCAGATGCCTGATCGTTTTTCTTTTTCTTTCAAGCTCTCTTTTCGCTCAAACAACAAACTGGGAAGAGTGGATCAAGACCGAAGGTTATTATCTTTTAACGGCAGAACAAAAAGAGGAATTTCGCAAGCAAAATGACACACAGAAAGAGCTCTATCTCCGCAGTTTATGGGAGAGCCTGGATCCAAATCCGATCACGCCTGAAAATGAGTTCAAGGCCGAATACGAAAAGCGGTATGCGCACGCTAAAAAATATTATGGGATCCCTTCCGACCGGGCGAAAATTTATATCCTTCTGGGAAAACCAAATTCAGTAGAAAGCCATCCAAGCTCCGACAAATATTACCCTTTGGAACTGTGGTCCTATTACAGTCTCGGCTTGCGCGGCTTACCCCCTTCACTGGATCTCATTTTTTTTAAACGCTGGGGCGCCGGCGAATACCGTCTTTACAGCCCGTTATTTGACGGCTTCAAGGCCTTGAGTCCCTCCCAGTATGATCCGGATTCCAGCCCGCGCGCGCGAAATCAAATGAAAGCGATTTTTGATCCCCATATCGTTCAAGCATCCGAACGATACACGCTCGGTTCCAGCGTGAATGAATCGGAAACCATTCGAATGGTGCTGCAAGATCCAGGCGCCATTAAGCGTTTGTTGATCCAAAAACAGAGGCCAAGCGTAGAAACAACCGTTGTGTATCAAGGTTTCGGAGCGGATGTGTACACCTACTCGGTGCCGCATGGGGACGGCACGTTTCGAACCAGCATTGCTCTATCGGTTCCACCCAAGTATTTGACCTTTGAAAAAGATCAGGACACTTATCAGGCACGGGTGGATCTGCTTGGAAAAATCATTGACGAAAGAGGAAACGAGATATTGAAGATTAATGACAGTCCTTTTTTGAAACTGGGAGCAGCCGAGTTTGAACGTGCAAGAACTTATCACTTCGCTTATCAATTTGACGCCTTTTTGCTTCCCGGGAAATACCAGATGGAATGTCTTTACCGGGATTATGCCTCCAATGCTGCGGGTAAAATTGAAAAATCGTTCGAAATAAATCCGCTTACAGGTGAATTGCAGTTGCTGCCGCCGTTTCTTGGATTTAAAGTTGGCGGAGCAACAAACGACCAGGCTCCCTTTGCGTACTCTCTGAAGCAATTTTTTCCCAAGGAAAATTTCACTTTCAACTCAGGACAGGTCCTTGTCCTCTACAGTATTCTGGCAAACCCGCAGAAAATAAAGCTGGAAGGAATCTGGCATCTAAAAATGAATCTTTTGAAAGGGAGTGAATCTGACCTGGAGCTTGCGGAAGATGTCCCTTTGTCTTCGTCCAGTCCCACCGTTGAATTAATCAGAACCGTGAAACTGCAAGGAGTGATTCCGGGGTCGTATACCTTAAAGCTTGAATTGAGTCGCGACACAACAAAACTGCAATCGCAAGCTCCTATCAAGATCGGCACCGAAAATGAAGTTCTGGGCCGGATGCGAATTGTTGCTCCACTCTCTTCTGCTCCCGAAAACTATCATGCCAATCTTGCGCTTCAGTACTACAACCAGAACAAATGGGCCGAAGCATCGAAACATGTCAGGATTGCGCTCGATTTTGCGCCCTCTTCCTATCCTGCGCGCAGCTTGAGCGCCCGGATCGAAAAAGCAAAAGGAAACAACGATGCGGCAATTGCATCCTACGAAAAATTGCTGCAGGAAAACGCTTCTGATATTGAAGGGTTGTATCTTCTTGGAAAATGGCTCCTGGATAAGAAGGAATGGCAAAGATCCTCCGAGATGATGAAAAAGGCGCTCGACAGCGGTTACTACACCACAGAAATTTTGAACTCCCTGGGCAGGGTTCAGATCCATATGGGCAATACAGTAGAGGCTATCGGATACTGGGAAAAATCTCTTGCACTAAACTCGAACCAGCCGGAGATCCAGAAAGAGCTGGAGACTTATAGGCAATAATGCATATTGCATAATGCAAATTGCATATTTTCGCTCGCGCCTGTTCTCAATAAACTCAATGAACTTATAAAAAATAATGCATAGTGATCGTGGGTAATGCATACTAAGCTCATCTTTTATGCAATTTGAAATTCTTTTATTATGAACTTTCGTACAGCCTTTGAGCTTCTCAAACCTTACCGCCGCAAGTGGCTCATCGCGATGGGCAGCATGCTGGGTGTTGCCTTTTTTACCGCACAGTTGACCCTTCTGGTAAAGCGAATTCTGGATGATATTTTGATCCAGACAAAACCGGAAGCGTTGCTAAAGGTCTCAGTCCTATTGCTCATTTTTTATGTTGGAAAAGGAGTTTTCTCATTCCTTTCTTCCTATTTCATGACATCAGTCGGCCTGGAGTTCGTACGAAATCTGCGGAACAAATTGTACGACCACATTATTTATCAATCACTCTCTTTCTTTTCCGATCGCAGAACCGGAGAGCTGAGCACGCGGGTGATCAGCGATACAGATCGAATTCAAGAGGCGATTTCCCGAACGATCAACGATCTGATCAAGGAGAGTTTTACCCTTGTCGGCTTGCTGTTCGTAATCTTTTATCTGGACTGGAAGCTGGCAATGATTTCACTACTGCTCTTTCCGGTGGTTGTTTATCCAATCACAAGATTCTCCATGCGGTTACGTACGCTGAGCCGCAGAGCACAGGAAAGAATCGGGAAACTATCGCAAATTCTATTTGAGACGATTACCGGTTCGCGAATTATACAAGCGTATCAAATGGAAAAAAATGAAGCCGCCAAATTCCAGCATGAAAGTGAAAAATTATTGCAACAGGGTTTACGGGCAGCACGCGTGGTTTCCTTTTCTTCACCTTTTATGGAAGTCCTGAGTGGTGTGGCGGCCGTGTTGGTGATGTGGTATGGGAGCCGCCAGATCCAGGCCGGCATTCTAACAGCGGGCGATTTCACGGCATTTCTGACTGCTCTGTTTTTCATGTACACACCGGTAAAGAAATTGAGCAAAGCAAATCAAAACATTCAGCAAGCCCTCGCATCTTATACGCGCATCGAAGAAGTCTTGCAACACGACTCGCGCATTCTGGATTCTCCGGGAGCCATACCGCTATCACGCTTATCCCGGCAAATTGAATTCCAGAATGTTTCTTTCCGGTATGAAGAGATCCCTGTCCTTCAGGATATTTCGATCGAAGTCCGAGCGGGCGAAGTGGTAGCTCTGGTCGGCCCAAGCGGCGCAGGAAAAACCACTCTGGTAAACCTGATCCCCCGTCTTTACGATGTAACGGAAGGACGTATTCTAATCGATGGACAGGATGTGAGGGACGTCACACTCACCTCATTGCGCGCTCAGATCGGATTGGTGACTCAGGAAACCGTCCTGTTCGATGACACAGTTGCCGCAAATATTGCCTACGGTAAACCGGATGCCAGCATTTCTCAAATCGAAGAAGCAGCACATTCCGCTTATGCTCATGATTTTATTACCAGAATGCCGGAAGGTTATGACACCAGAATCGGCGAACGGGGGCACCGGCTCTCCGGCGGCCAGCGGCAAAGGCTTGCTCTGGCCCGCGCCATTCTACGGAATCCCGCGATTCTGATTCTGGATGAAGCGACTTCCGAACTGGATGCTGAATCGGAAATTGCTATTCAGAAGGCTCTATCGGAATTTACTTTACATCGTACTACATTCGTCATAGCTCACCGTTTCTCTACAATTAGAAAAGCGGATAAAATCATTGTGTTGGAAAAAGGACAGATTCAAGAAATCGGGACTCATGAAGATCTGCTGGATTCTAAAGGTCTTTACAGAAAATTTCATGAGCTTCAATATGGAATTCTGGATATTTGAAAAGAAGTGCTCACAGCAATGAGTAATGAGTCCTGCTAATGTGGTCTCATTGCTCATGACTCATTACTTTGGCACCCCTTGAGGAGGCATCATGATTCGAAGCATGACAGCATTTGCAAAAAGCAGTTATGAAAGTAAAGACTTCATGCTTGACGTTTTCGTGCGCACTTATAATCACCGATTCCTTGATATCAACCTCAAGCTTCCTCTCGAATTGCTGCATCTGGAAGGGGAATTGCGCAGCATGATCAGCCGTTATCTTTCGCGGGGACGCGTGGAAATGACGGTGAAGGCCTCCTTTTTGAAAGAAGGGGTCTATCAGGTTTTCGTAAACAAACCACTGGTAAGCCGGATGATTCAAGAGACGCAGGCACTCCGGGAAGAACATGGACTGAAGTCGGAGGTCGATTTGACTTCCCTGTTGCGCTTACCCGGATTGGTCGAAGTCCAGACAGATGTTCAGGCAATCAGTGCTGAAACACTCTCCGAAATCAAAGAGATTGTAGATACCTGTATGCGTTCCCTGGTAACCATGCGGAGTCAGGAGGGCCAAATTCTCGCAAAGGATATTCTGGAAAGGATCGGCTCTCTTCGCCGGATGCTGGACAATGTGCAGAGTCATTCGAAGGAATATTCTCTGGCCGTTCATATGAGATTGGAGAAAGCACTAAAAGATATTCTTGGCGCCAACACCATAGACACCGGCAGACTCATGCAAGAAGTCGCCTATTATGCGGAACGCGCGGACATTACAGAAGAGCTGGTTCGACTGGGCAGCCACATATCACAGATCGGAAAGCTGATTGAAGGCGATGAAGCTGCAGGAAGAAAACTGGATTTCTTGTTACAGGAAATTTTGCGCGAAATCAACACGATAGGATCCAAATGTGATCTACTGCCTGTTGCTCAAACCGTCATCGAAATGAAAACAGAAGTTGAGAAAATCCGCGAGCAAGGCCAAAACGTTGAGTAATCTGGTCACTGGTCACTAGTCACTATAAAATGAGGTATGCGTGAACTGTTGAACGTTGGGTTTGGTCACACCGTAATTTCTTCGCGGATTGTTGCGATTGTTTCGCCCAAATCGGCTCCCATCAAGCGCTTAAAGGAAGAAGCAAAGCAGTCACGAAAACTTGTCGATGCTACTTCCGGTCGTCAGACCCGAGCCGTTGTTGTGATGGATAGCGGACACGTTGTTCTGTCCGCCGTAATGCCCAGCACATTGCTGGCAAGGCTGGAGTATCGCGAGGAAGAAGAAGAGGTCGAACGCCTCAATGCAGAAGAAGATGACAGAAAGAAAAAATAATATCTTAATCATCTCCGCTCCGTCAGGCGCGGGAAAGTCTACGCTCGTAGAACTGCTGCTATCTCAAAACAAAGAACTCTTCTTTTCTATTTCACACACGACCCGCCCGCCACGGCCGGGTGAAATGGATGGGATTGAATACTTTTTTGTTTCAGAAGAGAACTTTAAAAGAATGATTCAGGAAGAAGAATTCTTCGAATGGGCTCAGGTTCACGGTTACTACTACGGAACATCGAAAACTATGTTGAAAAAAGCTGAGAACCGTCACAGCGATTTGATCCTTGATATCGATGTTCAAGGGGCTGCTAAGGTGAAACAGATTTTGCCTGAAGCAACAAGCATTTTCATTCTACCTCCCTCCTTCGAAGTGCTGCGGGAACGTTTGCAGCGCCGTCAAAAGGATACGGAGCAACAGATTGCAAAGCGGATTGAAAATGCACGACAGGAAATTCAGTATTGCCATCAGTACGACTACATCGTGATCAATCACGAGTTACATGCAGCTTTTGAAGACCTCAGCAGCATCATTCGAAGCCAAAGCTGCCGGCGAGAGAACCTGTCTAAAGAGATCGGCCATATCCTGAAATCCTTCGAAGTGTAAGAAAGGGGGATATGGAGATAAAAAGAGATAAGGAGATAATTAAAAAATATCTCCCTATCTCCAATATCTCCCCATCTCCCTTCTTACACAAAACTGGACATCTCCCGTAAAGTGCGTATAATTATCCACTTCCAGGAGATAGCATGGATAGAACCGCTGTAATTTCGTACGATAACATCGAAAACCGTTTCCTTTTTGTTCTTGTGGCGGCAAAACGCGCGTTACAACTCCAGAAAGGAGCAAGGCCGCGCGTGGATGTTGGTTCCAAGAAGCCGACCGTGGTCGCCGAGCTGGAAGTTCTGGCGAGCAAAGTAAACTATCAGCTTCCCGCATCGGCCAAAGAACTGGGGTTGACCAAATAAAGTCCCGTTCTATCATATAGCCTGAGAGCATACGCACTCAGGAGATACCACACTTGATTATCACACTCGGGATAGCAAGCTCGATATCCTCTTACAAAGCTGCGGAGATTCTTCGCGAGTTCCAGAAAGCGGGCCATACAGTTCGAGTTGCGATGACACGCAATGCGACCCGCTTTGTGCGGCCAATCCTGTTTCAAAGCCTTAGCCAGCATCCGGTTTACCTGGATGAATTCCGCGCAAAAAAAGGGGAAGTCATGCATGTAGACCTCGCCCGGGAGACTGGACTCATCGTTTTTGCGCCGGCAAGCGCAAATCTGATCGGAAAATTTGCCGCCGGAATTGCGGATGACTTCCTCACGACTTTTTTCCTCGCTCGAAGATGTCCGGTTCTGATCGCACCAGCCATGAATTCGTACATGTATCAAAATCCCGTTGTGCAACAAAATATTGCAAAACTGAAAGCTCTGGGTATCGAGTTTGTGGAACCGGATGAAGGATACCTCGCGTGTGGAGATGAAGGTCCGGGAAGATTGGCTCCCATTTCTGAAATTGTATCTCGCGCCATGAGCCTCATACGAAAATCGGGCGCGCTCGGTGGAAAAAGAATTTTGATAACTGCCGGCCCCACATGGGAAGCACTGGATCCGGTGCGGGTCATTACGAATCGCTCTTCCGGAAAAATGGGTTATGCAGTCGCGGAAGAAGCACTTGCGCGTGGCGCAGAAGTTGTGCTGATCAGCGGGCCCACGCAATTGATTCCGCCTTCCCGCGCAAAAGTGTTGCGTGTAGAATCCGCAGAACAAATGCTAAATTCGGTCCTTCAAGAGCTGGATAAGGCGGATTTTCTCATCAAGACGGCGGCTGTCTCAGATTTCAAACCAGCCCAGCCGCTCAAAGCGAAACGCAAAAAAACAGGTCAGCCGGAATCAATACTATTGCACCCCACGGAAGACATCCTGTCACGCGTTTCCGAAAAAAAAGGGGGCCAGATCGTTGTGGGTTTCTGCGCGGAAACCGAGAACCTGGAAAAAAACGCCCAAAAAAAATTAGAAAACAAGAAACTCGATTTCATTGTGGCGAATTTGATCAGCGATTCTCACGATCCGTTTCAAGCGGATCGAAACGAAGTGCTGATCCTGGATCGACTCGGCGGGAAGCGCCGTTTGGATCTGGCCGGCAAAAGAGAAATCGCATCTCGACTGTGGGACTATATTCTTGAACGAACAATCGAACTCAAAAGACAACCTGCCACCGCAGGATCCATCTGAAACAATCCGGCAATGGCTCGAGGCTTATCGCGACCTCGGTATCACTGAATTCTACAGACAGGAGATCGCCGCGAAGACGGACGATGTTGGCCCTGAAAAATTGAAACTTCTGGAAGAGCTGCGGTTAAAAGAGATCGGCAATTGTCTCCGGTGTAAACTGCATAAAAAACGCAAGACCATCGTATTTGGTGAAGGGAATCCTTCCGCCGAATTGATGCTGATCGGCGAAGCTCCCGGAGCCGATGAAGACCAGCAGGGGCGTCCGTTCGTTGGACGTGCGGGACAACTCCTCATGCAGATGATCAAAGCAATCGGATTTCAGCGTTCTGATGTCTACATCGCCAATGTCCTGAAGTGCCGTCCTCCTGAAAACCGGAATCCGGAAACGGACGAGATCGCGGAATGCTCCCCTTTCCTGTACAAACAGATTTCCATCATTCAACCCAAATTGATTATTGCGCTGGGAACTTTTGCCGCTCAGTTAATTCTGAATTCCAAGTCATCGATTTCTTCCCTTCGAAGTCGAGTCTATGACATGCCATTCGGAAGAGTTGTTGCGACATATCATCCTTCCTTACTGCTTCGCTCTCCCCAGAAAAAACCGGAAGCATGGGAAGATTTAAAGCTAGTTAAGATAATCCTGGATGAAGGTTGAGTCGTTACGTTCAAGTATCCATTCCAAAATCGCCTTTAGGCCCGCTGACATATTCTGTTCCGGATCAATTTCCGGAACTGGAAGAAGGCATGAGAGTTCTCGTGCCCTTGAGTTCTCGATTCCTCACCGGCTTCATTATTGAACTAGATCCGGTTTTTGATAAGTTGCTGGAAATCCGCCCCATCGCAGATTTAGTTGACTCAGTCAACTTGTTTTCAAAAACAATGTTGAAGCTCACAAAATGGATGGCAGATTACTACCTTGCCGAGTGGGGAGACATCCTGAAGGCTGCACTCCCTCCAGGTCTGGACATCCGGCCGCAAACAGTTATCTCTGTGACGAACCAGGGAAAAGGGCTTACGAGAAATCATCCTTTGTTGCAAATCCTTTCCGAGAAAAACAATTTGCCGTTGAAAGAAATCTACAAATTGTTCGGACATCATGGGACTTTCTCTCAGATTCGAAAACTGGAAGAAGATGGCCTTGTACAAATCCTTCCTTCCAGAACAACGCAAAGACGAGGACACAACATGGTGGAGCTCGTACAAGCATCCACGCCACCTGAAAAAGAAAAGGAACTGCAGCTTTACAATTTCTTACGAAAAGAAAGCCGGCCGGTTTTATTGGACGAAGTGAGAAGTGTTTTTCCCAACGCCTCAGCCTCGTTGAGAAAAATGGATTCACAGGGACAGATCAGGCGTTTTTGGCTTCCGGCCGCTTCAGCAAACTTCTGGCCGGCATCACAGGAAATCCAGAAACCGAACCAGGCACAACAAAAGGCCATTCAGAAGATTCATTCCCAACTGGATTCATTCGGCGTCTTTCTTCTTCATGGCGTGACCGGAAGTGGAAAGACGGAAGTTTATTTACGCGTTGCGAAAGATATCCTTTCGCAGAAAAAGTCGGTTCTCATTCTGGTCCCTGAAATTGCACTTCTTCCGCTGATCGTGAGAAGGGCGGAGCAATTCTTGCGATGCAAAATCAGCGTCTTACACTCGGAGCTTGGCGAACGGGAGCGCCTGGAGGAATGGCAAAAAGCCAAACGGGGAGATGTGCATCTGGTGATCGGAACACGTTCCGCGTTGTTCGCTCCATTGCCCGACTTAGGTTTGATCGTGATCGATGAAGAGCACGACGGATCCTTTAAACAGGGTGAGTATCCGCGATATCACGCACGTGAAAGCGCAATTGTGCGCGCACAATTGGAAGGATGCCCGATCGTACTCGGCTCGGCAACACCATCACTCGAATCCTTTTACAACTCCGGAAATGGAAAGTATACGTACCTTTCTTTGCCTTCGCGGGTAGAAGAACGTCCGCTGCCCACAATCCGGCTCATCGACATGAAAGAAGAATACAAACAAACAGGCGATCCAATTTTTTCACGGTTTCTATTGGACAGCATTACAGAAACTCTGGGGCGCGGTGAACAAATTTTGATTCTTCAAAACAGGCGAGGCTATGCGGCGTGGCTCATGTGCAGAGAGTGCGGCAACATTCTGGAGTGCCCGCATTGCAGCATGACGTTGACTTATCACAAACAACAAAATCGTATGATGTGCCACTACTGTGATTACGCGCGTCTTGCACCGAGATCTTGCGAAAAGTGTAAGAGCGGATATCTGCATTTATTCGGCGTCGGCACAGAAAAACTGGCCGAATCGCTGAAAAGATTCTTCAAGGACGCAAGAATAGAACGGCTGGATCGCGATTCGACCCGCAAATCAGGAAGCATTGCAAAGATACTTACAAGGTTTGCGCTTCATGAAATCGACATTCTGGTTGGCACGCAGATGATTGCTAAAGGGCACGACTTTCCGCGGATCACACTGGTGGGAGTCATCGGAGCAGATTCGGGAATCGGTATTCCTGATTTTCGCGCGTCGGAGAGATTATATCAATTGATCACTCAGGTTTCCGGTCGTAGCGGGCGCGGCAGCGAGCCGGGATTCGTGGTGCTGCAAACCTTCAATCCGGACCATTACGCTGTCCGTTCCGCGATGGAACAAAGTTACCGGGAATTCTATGAAAAGGAAATTCGCTTTCGTAGAGTCATGCAGTTTCCCCCTTATCTCGCCATGGCAAATATTATTTTCTCCGGTAAAAACGCAGCGATAACTTTGGAAGAATCCAGACAGTTTGCAAAATATTTGCTGGTTTTCAAGACTGAAACAATGAAATTAACCGGACCTGCGATCGCTCCCATCGCGCGGTTGCGAGGCTTGAATCGTTTCCAAATCCTGCTCAAAAGCTCCACGCGAAAGCACCTGCGGGATTCCCTTCGCGCCGCCTTGCAGGAATACGAGAAGCATCCTAAGCGAGAATCGCAAATCATGATTGACATTGACCCCTACTCTCTCACGTAACGTATGGACCGCAGGCCTCTGGCCTGCATTATGGTCCGCGGACGTCCCGTCCGCACTCCTTTGAATCTCCCGTATAATCTAAACGCATGCCGACTGAACCTGCTGTACGCACCCTCCATGCTACGACCTGGATTCATCTAATCGGACTTTTCTTGTTAGGCGCCGCCCTTTGCATCAGTCCGTTGAAAATAACCGGCGGCTTTTTCAGTGATGAAGCCGTTTACTACACCATGGCTTACAGTTTCGCTCACGATGGAGACATGGAGTATCAACGCAAAGATCTTTTGCGCGTCTACAAGGAATATCCGGCCGGGGCAACCGGCATCATCCTTAAACTGAATGAGCGTGATCATACAATTGTCTTCGGAAAAAGTTTTCTTTACAGCCTGGTATCGGCTCCTTTCGTGCGGCTTTTTCAAACAAATGGTTTTCTGGTCCTTCACGCAATCCTTGTCTGGCTGAATCTTCTTTGCGCATACCGTTTTTGCTTGAGTTTTATGCAAGAAGGAAACGCCCTGCTCTTCTCCGGTTTCTATTTCATAGCGAACGCCTCGCTGGTTTACTACTTCTGGATGACCCCGGAATACTTCAATATGAGTCTTCTCTGTTTTGCGCTTTTCTTTTTTTCGGCGGAGCGACTCAAATCGCCCTTCTTCCTCTTTAAACCTCCTTACAATTATTTTGTTGCCGCCGTTTTATTCGGGCTTGTTACATATTCCAAACCACCGAACGCTTTGCTTGTGTTGCCGCTAGGAATCTGGTTGCTCCTGCGCAAAAAAACTGCAGGCGAGAAAGGGCACGCACTCCTACAGGCGCTCCTGACTCTGGCCCTCTATATTTTTGTGACCGTCGCCCTGTTTGGATTGAATGTTTACTTTACCGGCCATTGGAATTATCAGGGAGGTAAGCGGGCCGCGTTTTATAAAAATTACCCCTTTGAACGGCCTGGAGTTTCTGAATTTGCGGCATTTGAAAAACGGGATCCCATTGAGGCAATGGTTGCCCCGCCCTTTTACTGGAAAGCTTTTGTCCATAACTGGTGTTACTTCTTTTTCGGCCGTTACTCGGGTGTTGCCATCTATTTCTTTCCGATGTTCTTTTGTTTGCTTTTCTATTTATTCGGACCCAAAACAAAATTTACAACAGCTGTTTATGTGGCAGCGTGGGCTGGACTCCTCTATTACATGGTGGGACTACCCTGGAATTATTTTGGCGGATCGGGCACGGTTGGAAACCGCTATGTTCTTTCGGTATTTCCCGCTTTTCTTTTTAGCATCAATAAAGAACCGTCCCGGCCCCTGATGCTGACTGCTTGTTTCCTATCTGTTCTATTTACAGGTGCAATTCTGCTCAGTCCGATCTTGAGCTCCCACCGGAATGCTTTTCACCAGCAATTCTCGATCTTCCGCTTACTTCCGGTGGAGAATACTTTGCTCTCTGACCTGCCGGTGGTTGGCAGTATTCGTGCGCGGCGTGTGGCATACGACAATCCAGCCACTTACTTCACCTATTTCATGGATGACAATTCTTATTATAGAGAAGCGTTTGAAGGCACTCATGGATTCTGGGTCAAAGGTGGAAAGTCGGCCGAGTTTGTTCTGCGTGTTTTTAAGCCGGTGAAAACACTAAAAATTCGTGCATGGTCCTTGAGTCCTTCTAATAAGGTAACAGTTCATATCGATGGAAAAGCGGAATCATTTGATTTCCAAAAGGGGGGCGGACAAGAAAAGGAAATTGCGCTTCCTGACCCTTTTCCTTATGATCGAGATGGTACAGGAGCAACGTATCTCTTCGATGTCAGAATCAGGAGCGATTCAGGAGCACTTGCCTCTATTGGTGGCTATAATGAACGGTACCTCGGCGCATTTATTCGCATCGAAGTTCCCTCTGAAGATTGAAGATTTGTCACTTTCTTTCATACAGAAAATGATACAATGAGATTTAATTATGAACGGTAAAACCGCTTTGGTAGCCAGCATTCTAGTGGTTGTAGCTGCATCGGGGTTTCTTGTTTATACGGGCCTCAGTAACAACATGGTTTATTACTACCATGTTGATGAATTTCTCACGAAAGCCGCCAACCTGGATGGGGAGACCATCAAAGTGAATGGTAAGGTTCAAAAAGGGTCCATTAATAAACAGAACCTGGATTATAGTTTTGTAATTCATGGGAAGCCTAAAAACATCGTTCAGGTGAACTACCACGGAATAGTTCCCGATACTTTCAAGGACGGCTCGGATGTGGTTGTGGAAGGGAGTTATGATCCTCACGCAGGGAAATTCCACGCAACAACATTGCTGGCCAAATGTCCCACAAAATACGAACCACAGAATCAAAGCAAACCGGAATAGCCAGGTAAACCAACATGCTCGCAGAAGTAGGACGCTACACTCTTATTGCCGCATCACTTCTTTGTCTTTACTCCATGGTTGCTTCCGTACTGGGGTCCAGATTACGCCGCGCTGATCTGGTCGAAAGCGGAGAACGGGCCATCGTGGGGCTGCTTTTTCTGATCGTTTTTGCATCAGGGATTCTGGTTCACGCTCTCGCCACCAGCAATTTTCAATTCGAATACGTCGCAAATTACACCAGCACAACGCTTCCTCTTGCTTACAAGATAACAGCGTTTTGGGGAGGCCAGGCCGGATCGATGTTGTTCTGGCTGTTGATTCTTGTCGTTTATACAACCGTTGCCTTGCTTCAGAATCAAAGCAAGAACCGTCAATTGATGCCTTACGTTACAACTTTTCTTGCCGGTACCTGTTTGTTCTTTTTGATCATGCTTCTGTTTGCCGCAGATCCTTTCAAACAGCTTTCTCCGGTCCCTGTGGAAGGACAAAGTTTAAATCCTCTTCTGCAAAACTACTGGATGGTTTCTCATCCCCCTTCCCTGTATGTCGGATACGTAGGTTTGGCGGTTCCCTTTGCTTTCGCGATGGCTGCTCTGATCACCGCACGGCTGGATACAGGATGGATCAAAGCCATCAGGAAGTGGACCCTCTTTTCCTGGCTCTTCTTAACGGTCGGAATCCTGCAGGGGTCATACTGGGCCTACATTGAGCATGGTTGGGGCGGATACTGGGCATGGGACCCTGTAGAAAACGCATCTTTGATGCCATGGCTCGCTGCAACGGCATTCCTGCATTCGGTAATGGTTCAGGAGAAAAAGGGAATGTTGAAAATGTGGAACATGGTTCTGGTGCTCGTTTCTTTCTCCCTTTCCATCTTTGGAACTTTCCTGACCCGCAGCGGAATTGTTTCTTCCGTTCATTCCTTCGCTCAATCTCCGATCGGAAATTATTTCATTGTTTTCATGGTGATCCAAATTGGGGTTAGCGTATTCTTTTTGGTGAAACGGAAGAAGGAACTGCAACCGGAGGCACGTCTCGAATCTTTCATAAGCCGCGAGAGCAGTTTTCTTTTTAACAATGTCTTTTTTCTGGTGATTTGCATTGCCGTTCTTTGCGGAACGGTCTTTCCGATTCTTTCAGAGGCGGTTACCGGCAGCAAAGTCACGGTCAGCGCGCCCTTTTTTAATAAAGTAACAATGCCGTTCGCAATCGGTCTGATTCTGTTGACCGGAATTTGCCCGTTAATCGCCTGGCGCAAGGCTAGCGTAAGGAATTTGAAACGCAATTTCATGACCCCTGCAATCATCGCCCTTGCCGGCTCAACGGTCCTGGCATTGTTTGGTGTCCATCACTGGCTGACTCTACTCTTCTTTTTTTGCAGCATGTTTGTTCTTGTTACGGTCTACAACGAATTCACAAAAGGCACCAAAGCCCGTATGGCAATGGTGGATGAGGCTCCCCCTACGGCGCTCTACCATCTTGTCGAACGAAATAAACGCCGCTATGGCGGCTTCATTATTCATACAGGGATGGCTCTTTTGTTTATTGGAATTGCCGCAAGTTCGTTCTATCAGTTAGATAAAGAGGTTACCGTTCCGCTGAATGATTCCTTCACGATTGGCGCTTACACATTAAAGTATAAAGACCTCCAGCAGTTCCGTGATCCGCACAAAGAACTATGGCGCGCAAAACTGGAAATTTTTAAAGGGGAAAAGCAGGTTGGAGTTCTCGTTCCGGAAAGACATTTCTATAAGAACTCCGATCAACCCACGACAGAGGTCGCCATCCGCCCGTTCTGGAATGAAGATCTGTACGTCATTCTCGTTGGCCCCAACGAATCGGGTGCGGGAATCTTTAAGGTTTACGTGAATCCTTTCATTGGCCTCATTTGGAAGGGAGGCATCATCATTGCCCTCGGTAGTCTGATCGTGCTTCTTCCTGATATGAAAACAAAATATGCGGAAAGCACGGTTCGCGACACTAGCTCCGAGGAGTTTGCAAGTTGAAGTTCCTCGCAACGGGCATTGCTTTCCTGATTTTGCTGACAAGCGCCGTTTGGGCGGGTGGCAAACCGAAAATGGAAGACGTTGCCGGTCAGCTCGCATGCTACTGCGGCAATTGTCCCCACCTTGTTGTAACCAAATGCGGTTGCTCAACTGCCGATCAAATCCAGGCCGATATACAAAAGATGATTGACAGCGGACAATCGGAAGACCAGATTCTTCAAAGTTACATTGCCAAACACGGGCAGACAGTGCTGGCCGCCCCGAGCAAGTCCGGCTTTAATCTTACGGCATGGGCGATTCCCTTCTTTGCATTTTTTGTTGGCGGGGCGCTCCTGTTTACATATCTCAAAAAACAGCGCAACCTTCCTCCAATCACCACCGAAAACGCGCCGAAGCCTGTAGTTGACAACGATTCGCACTACAGGGACCTGCTGAACAAAGAATTAGAAGAGCGGAAATGATTCTGGCAGTGTTCATTCTGGTTGCTGCCTTCTTTGCTGTTTACATTCTGCTTCCCTTCTGGGAAAAATCATTTAGTAAAAGACGGTTAGAGTTTGCCGAAACGCATAAGGAAAATCTTACGAATCGAAAAAATGAAATACTGGAGGCAATTCAGGACCTTGAATATGACTTCAAACTGCGAAAGGTCAACGAGGAAGATTACGCTCATTTGAAAGAGAATCTGATGAAAGAAGCGGTAGAAGTCATGAAGAAACTGGATTCACTTGAAAATCAACCGGATCGTGATGCAAGCGGACAACATTCCAAACAACACTCCGGCAATCGCGCTTGAACCGGTATTATCCGTACAGGATTTAGGTTTTAAAACCGGCTACACCAGCATACTTCGGAACATTCATTTTCAACTGTTCCCGGGTGAAATATTACTTCTCATTGGCCCGAACGGCGCCGGTAAGAGTACGCTTCTGAAGTGTCTCGCAGGCATTCTACCTCATCAGGGAAAAACGCAAGTTTTCGGACATTCCTTGAAAAAAAACTACTCTCTCAGAAAGAAAATAGGTTATCTCGGCCATGAGTCTTTCCTGTACATGAAATTTTCCGCGCGCGAGAATCTATCGTTCTATGCAGCTCTTTATGGAGTCCCGGTCGATATCACTGCTTCGTTGGACAATTATCAACTGTCGGAATTTGGGGAGCAGCTGGTGGAAACATTTTCGC
>JBKKAT010000329.1:0-3188 GCA_046714535.1 Acidobacteriota bacterium
CTTCACAACAATGCTTCCATGGCAGCCGGAAATGTCGGCTGGGTGGAAGGGTATGCTTTGGCTGGTGTCGATACGGTGGATATCACGATACAGGGAGTGGGTGGGCATGGCGCTTATCCGTCGGATACAAAAGACCCTATTGTAATCGCGGCCGAAACCATCATGGCCTTGCAGACGATCGTCAGCCGTGAAGTGCCTCCCGGTGAGGCTGCCGTAGTGACGGTTGGTTCGATTCATGGTGGAACCAAACACAACATCATTCCCGATGATGTAAAACTGCAATTAACCGTACGATCTTACAAAACAGAAGTCCGCAAGATTCTATTGAGTGGAATTGAGCGGATCACAAAAGGAATTGCACAGGCTGCAGGCCTGCCTCCGGGCAAAGAACCGGTCATCGATTTCCATGCGGATGCGTATTTACCTGCGACTTACAACAATCCGGATCTTGTTCGCAAAACAGTCCCGGCACTGGAAGCAGCTCTGGGAAAATCAAATGTGCTTCCCACGAAACCGGTAATGGGCGCCGAAGATTTTGCTTTTTACAGTCAGGAAGATTTGAGTGTGCCCTGTTTCATTCTTTGGCTCGGTACGGTAAAACCGGAAAGGGTTCAGTCCGGCGAGAAGTTGCCGTCACTGCATTCGAGTTTGTTTGCTCCCGTTCCTGAGCCAACAATCAAAACCGGAATCAAGGCAATGACCGCAGCAGTCCTGAATCTGATGAAGTGAATATGGAGCGCCGGCGTCCACGCCGGCATTATGCACCGCAGGCCTCTGGCCTGCCATGCCGGCTTTCATTTTACCTGCACGTCATCCGCACTTTATTTTCTCGCAATCATTTTCCTTTACCTTCAATGATCAGAGGAAAACTAAATGTCACGAAAAGAAAAATTCAAGATAAAAGATTTTGTGATTACTGTCGATGATGGAACTTATCTTGTGGAAGTAGACTGGAACCATGAGGACATGGGAACGGATCATTTTCAGGACTTACCTGCGTGGATCTTTCAATCCAGATACGCCATCTGGTTAACTACGGGCGATGCTCCGATTCGTGTAAGGGCCCTGGAAGGAGAACAGATCAAACAAAACTTGCTCAAACAATTCGCAATGTACTGATACAGCTCCACCACACTCCCCGGATTCAACGACACCATACTGATTCAGTTGTTCGTTTCTTCTAAGGTAGTTGGGATTCTCCTGCCTTTCGTTCAACCAGGGTCGCCAGGTCACTTACGGACTTCACATCTTTCAGATCCTGTTGCATCAAACGCACGCCGAATTCTTCCTGCAGCTCGATCACCAGCTCGACCAGTAAAAAAGATTCAGGCACAAGGGAAGTCAAAACTGCATCGTCCTGAATATCTGATACCTGCAGATTCAAGAAAGCAGCAATTTTTTCACGCACCTTCTCCCTCATGATCAGCTCTTTTTCTGGATCAAGTGCGCGATCCGGTCTTCATGTTCCTGCAACGTTTTTTCGTAGACTTCCTGATCTGCTTGCCAATAACGTTTCATGGTTTGTTCGATCGCATCGTGCCCGAATTCCGGAACAAGATCCCTTAGCGCGTCGCCAATCCATTGAATATGCCATCTTTCATCCACCATAATTTTTTGCAAAGTCTCCAGGATTTCGACAGGCAGATTCGGCACTTGACTGTGCCGCGCGTACTGGTTGATCACCCGGCGTTCAAAGACCTGAGTAAGAGACAGAACTTCCATCAAATTTGCGGGCATTCCGGCCGCGGACAAATACTGGTCTTGATATGCTTCCACCAGTTTCCGTGGCTTTCCTCCCAGCCTTTCAATGCAATCTGTCCAGTACCAGGCGTGCAAGGCTTCATCGGAAAAGTGCTTTGTCATGTCGTGCTGGATCGGTCCAGGTTTCAAGGATCGAGCGAGTCGTCCAAAAAAAAGTGCCCCGCTGATTTCCGAAATTCGGTAGTAGCTCAGAATCCACAGATCATTGTCATCAATCATTTTTTCCCCATCGTGTTTGAACAAGAAACCGGCTGGTGTTTCGAATTAGCTCCGCAGGATCAGGAGCGCTGTAATTCCCCAAAACCGAACGTAGATTAGAATTGTTCACGTCTTTATTAACATAAAGTTGTTGCGAAAAAGGGGCCACACTAGAGACTGCCTGCTGAACCACTCCGCCTGCAAACTGATGCACGGCATCCACCAGGAGTTTGAACGATTCACTGTCTGAGTAAAGCGGTTTCAAAATGCGCCGTTTTTTAAAATCTTCCTGCTGTTCAAAAACTTCAAAAATCAAATCGATCAATTCTCCCAACGTAAGCGATTCATCTTTCGAATGAGATAAATGATAAATAGTCCCTTTTTCAGGATTTTGCATCAATTCGTACGTTGCCTGCGTTACAAAATCTCCCGTTACAAAATAGAGGGGTGTTTCCGGTTTTCCTGGCAGAAGAGAAAGAAGTCCGTAGTAGATCAATTTCAAGGTGTTGTGAAAAGCATTTTGTTGAATCACATCACCTTCTATGGAATCCGCAATCACGGTTGCCACGCGCAATATTTTCCATGGCAAATGCGAGTAGTGTTTCGCCAGAAGGTGCTCGGAAGCCCATTTGGACCACTCATAAAAATTGCTGAATCCATCCTTTCCTTCCGATGTCTGTTCCGTGATTGCCCCCTCTTTCAAACCGGACGCATAGATTGTGCTCAAGAAGACAATCTGGTTTAAATCCTCACAACGTTCTGCGAAGCGAAGAAGTTTTGCCGTGCCATCGACATTCACTCGTTGCGCCGTTTCACGATCGACATTGAATCGAGTTACGGCCGCTGTATGAAGAATGGTGGTGATTTCTGCGGAATTGATTTCGCCGAACGGTTCTTCGGATAATAAATCGCCCCAATACAAACGCAGCCGGCCGCCCGTATCACAGAGTTCGCGGCACAATTGCTGACCCTTTGCTTTAAATTCAGCCTGATCCTTTGCCCGGATCCACAACAACACTGCGCCGTCAGAGTCTTCGAGCAATTTGCGCGCGATGCGCCGCCCGAGATATCCATCCCCACCGGTGATCAGGATCCCTTTACTCATCACTCAGCACTCATTACTCAGCACTTATAGCCGGCCAGGAATTTTCATCGGGTCCAAAATTTGAAAGAAATGCATAAATCCAGCGCTCGACTCCGAAAGCTACACATCCGGAGAATGTTTTTTC
>JBKKAT010000330.1:0-7360 GCA_046714535.1 Acidobacteriota bacterium
GGCAAAGGCTTCATCAAAGCTGGATTCAGGCTGCGTGGCCAACAAAGCATCCAGTATTCCGGCCTGTGTTCTCTTATAACGCAGTTTTTCTTCAAACGTTTCACCAAGCGCAGCCACAGTCCCATACTTCTTTAGCCAGTCTTCAGGGATATAACCGTAAGTTCCGTCTCCCAGCTTCACAATATTTTCACCACGCTTCAATGCGGCGAGCAGTTCCGGAAATTTTGCCGATTGGCCTTCAAATTCCACGCGGCCATCCAGATCAAACCAATCGATCCCGGATGTTACGGAAATATCGATTTTCCCCGGCTTACGAAACTGTTTTCCTTCCGCCTCCACCAAGCATCCGGCGCTGAGGAGATCCCTTACAACGGCGGCGAAACGGCTTCGGGAAACCTGCCAGGATTGTCTTCTCCAGGAACTCTCCACACGTTTCAATCCTGATTGTTCAAATCGGGCCGTCCATACTTTCTCCGCAGTCAGATCGCGCGGATAAAAACGACGGGACTTCCGGTCAATCATTACGCTTTTCGTCTCCGATTCACGGAAGATGATCTGCTCACCGTACTGAAAACTGATCTCCGCTTGAAGGCCAGAACCGTAGGAAGAGGATCGGAAAAGAATCTTCGGCTGCGGCTCATGCCGGCATTCCTCAAACTCGAAGTCTGCGGGGAACTCGAAAATGCTTAAGTCCGTTTTTGTAGAAGCCTCTTTCATGAAGGAGTACATCTGCTTTTGGGGAATCTCAAGAGTTCCCGCTTTTCGAAGATTCGAGATCAGCGAGAAGGCGTTTTGATCATTGAAAAGCGAAAAGGTTTCGTTCCGGAGAATGAGACCAGGCACGATTAGTTCCAGGTCACTCAGGTCGTGCTTTTCCTCATTATTCCGCCAAAGGATTCCCTTTACGTCGTAGCATCCGGCTTTGTTTGAATTCCGATTGATTGTAATGCGAAATTGAAAAGCATCCTGGCCATCCCATTTCAGTGGACTCAACTCGTTAGCGGAAACCTTGCGAGCGATAAAGCCGCGTCCCGTATTTGCGAGAACCGGTAGAAGAAAGATCGCAAGGCTGGAGCTGAGCTTGTACATGCAAGCGAGCGACTTTTCCTGAGCGTAGTAATAATAGTTTGGCGCCTCTGCTGCGCCGGTTAAAATCGAAAGAATATTGCGGTCTTCCGAATCGGGAAGCTCCGGTATGGCTGACTGTGAAATGTAAGTTCTTTTCGGCTTGGACAATTCACCGTTGAGTTTTGGTTCCTGGATATAAACCTGAAGAACAATCCTTCCATGCGACTCGCTTTGCGGAAGGTCGACAACATAAACCAGACGTTGACCGGACGACAATGGATTTAGTTTTCTGGATTGTTCCAGTGCATTAAGAACAGACCTCCAGGCCGGAGTCGAAGGTTTTTTGGGCGCGGGGACGTAATAGTTTGAAGTGGAATGGTACTCGGATTTTCGAGCCGCAGAAGGCGGGGATTCGTCATCGAAATCGAAATCCGAAGAACTGTCCAGAGGCGAGTATGTCGGCAGCGCCTTTCCGGACGGGGAAAGATGACCAT
The DNA here is from genome assembly GCA_046714535.1 of Acidobacteriota bacterium. Lineage (GTDB taxonomy): Bacteria > Acidobacteriota > HRBIN11 > JAKEFK01 > JAKEFK01 > JAKEFK01. Next base: position 1,563 of record JBKKAT010000330.1, read on the forward strand.
GCTCTTCGGCAGCTAGAGCCGTGGCCCAAAGGTGCTTACAGGCGCCCGAATCATCAAAAGCAGGACAGCTACATTCCGCAAGCAGATCATCCCCGTCAAATTGAAGAAATGTCTCGTAGCGTTCCGTACCACGAACGATAGCGGAAACAGACTCCTCATCACCAGATTCAACGTAGACTCTGCCGATAGCGTAATACTCCTCACCTTTACGCTGGGCTGATTTTGAAAAAAAAACGGATAAGAATTGTGAGAGCTTCATGAATTCTCTTTATCATAGTAAACAAGATACGGGATGTCATCAAATTCTCAGCACGTTTTCTCCGGATATTTCTTGAACTAAGAACTCTCCGTTCTGATCTCTTTGGTCAGGATGATTTTATCGTCGCCTGCGCGATAAAAATTCTTGATTCGGGCGACGATTTGATAACCGCATTCCTCGTAAATTCGTATCGTTCGGCTATAGCTTTCCAACGAAGAAGTCTCCAGAACGAGAAGCGCTCCTCCGGCTTCCCTCACCTGCTCTTCCACAAATGAGATCAGGGCGCGCCCGTAACCTTTTCCCTGCGCGGCGGGTGATACGGCAAGCCAGTAAAAATCGAATGTTGAATCGGTCAGCGGAGTTCTGCCATAGCAAATATATCCCTGGATGACAGAATTATCCTCTGCCAAAACAAATATTTTGTAGTCAGATCTGTCCCCTTTCTCAAGCGCATCATCGACCAGCTCCAGCGCAATCAGAATTTCTTCCGCGTTGAAATTCTTTACATCCGACAGAATCTCTGCGATTCGGTTTCGATCCGTTTCTTGAAGCCTGCGAATTTCCATCGATAAAGCTCTTCAGGGAAGCATCGTAAATCCGGCCAGTTTAAAATGCTGGTCGAGAGTCAGAGTACGGTGAATTCTTCGAGCTTTCATGATCGCGAAACTTGCGGCATCCGTAAAACTTAGTTCTTGATCACGAAACTTCTTCAAAAGTTCTTTCGCGACCTGTTCCAGGGCATCATCCAGAAAAATGATCTCAATGCTGGGACTGGTATTCGTACTTTCCAGAAAGGTTTCGGCGGCGGAATATCCCAGCGTGCGACGCACGAGAATGTGCGATTCAGCCAGCACCAAATCTGATGTTATCAGCACTTGAGTGCCCGTAAGAAGTTTTTTGTAGGCGGCAGCAACGTCTTTGTGCCGGCGTTCGCTCTTATCCACAAGCGCAATCCACGCGCTTGTATCCACAAACACTTGACCGGATGGCATTAGTCTTCCCGGAATTCCTTCTCCAGTTCCTGAACAATTACTTCATCATGACGAACACCGAGATCCTTCCTGCGGGATGATCCGAGTCCAACAATCCGCAACGCCGGATCCTTATCTACCGGCAAACGCTGAATCATGAGATCAACTGATTTTCGAACTATCGAAGAGATAGAGCTCCCCTCGCTTTCGGCAAGCTTTCGCAAAATCCGTTCCTGCCGCTCTTCCAGGTAGATAGGGATCACAGTCTTTTTCATGATATTGGTTATTACGATACTATATGGAACGATATCATATATTACAATATCGGATTACTCCGGAAACTTCATGGCTTCCATTATTTTTTCAAACCGGGGTTCGGATCGAAGGGAATCCAGTCTGGGCTCGACTTTAATGCTGCTCATTTGATAAGAGTGTTCTGCCAGAGCTTTTTCAAGCCAGTCGATCGCTTTTTCTTTTTCTCCCAGTCCTAAATGGATCATCGCAACATCAAAGGGAGAAACGTACTCCTGTTGCGACGATCCTCTGACTTCCTCCAGAAGCTGAAGGGCCTCACGCCGGTTGCCGGACAAGGCGAGTGCGTGTGCCAGTTGAGCTTTAAGCTCTGGCGAATCCGGCATCAGAGTGTACGCCTTACGAAATGCAATAATCGCATCCTCATTACTTTTTTGTTCGTACACGAATCCGAGATACTGGTACGTAATGGGAAAGTTCGGATCCAATTCCAGAGTCTTCTTTAGTTGAACGATCGCTTCATCATATCGGCGCGATTGATAGAGCAGGAATCCGAGGTCTGCATTAATGATCATCGAGAGTGGATCGAGGTCCAGCGCGCGCCGCTTCATCGGAATTGCTTCGTCCCGCCTGCCCAATTCAGACAGGAAGCTGGCGTACCAGTGCTGAGCGATTGCGTAGTTTGGATTGAGCGCGATCGCGCGTTTGTAATTGGTTTCGGCGGCAGGCCAGTCCCAATCATAATTGTGCTGCGTGTGAGCCAGGGCAGCGTAAGCTTCCGCAAGAGAAGCATCCATCTCGATCGCTTTTTGCGCAGCCACGCGAGCTTTCGAATGCCCCACGGAAGGCGTCAGCAACGCCCACGCCGGCATCAACGTATAACAATCAGCAAGGCCTGCATAAGCGAGCGCATAATTCGGATCCTTCCGGATCGCAAGCTCAAACTGTTCGATCGCCCGCCGGAAACCTTCTTCGCTTCTTTTGTTCAAAAAGTAACGGCCCTTCAGGAACAAATGATAGGCTTCTGTATTTTCGGTAAACTGTCTCGTTACTTTCTGTTGTTGCTCACCGGTAAGTTTAAAACGCAGCTGATCCGAAATCTCTTTGGATATTTCCGATTGAACATCGAGTATGTCCCTGCTACCCCGATTGTACTGTTGGCCCCACATCTGAACGCCGTCACGCGCATTCACAAGATTGACGCTGATCACAAGCTTATCTTGATGCTGTTGTATGCTGCCGGTGACCACGGCATCGACATTTAATTCGTCGCCAACTTCCCGTGGATCCGCTTCCTTGCGTTTGTAGGTAAACACCGTGCCTCTGGCCAAAACTTTCAACGTTGGAACTTGCGACAGGCTGTTGATGATACTTTCTGTAATTCCATCACTCAGATACTCCATCTGAGAATTGGCCCCCGCATTGAAAAATGGCAAAACAGCAATGGAACGAACCGCATTCTTTTCGGTCAGGAGCTGAGTCAAAACAAAGCCTCCCACGACTAACAGAACAACAATCGCAGCGAAAAACAGGTGTTTTGTTTTCCATTGAATCTTCTGCCGGGGCATTGTGATTTTCGTGGTGCCGGAAGGCTGAACCACGGTTTTGAGCTCTGCCCGCAATTCTCCTGCGCTTTGATAACGCGCTGCGGGATCTTTTTGCAAACACTTTAAAATGATGTGCTCCAGAAGAGGAGATATTTCCGGATTTACCTTCGCGGGAGGTTCCGGATGAACGTGCAAAATGTTTTCGATCATTTGAATCGCGTTCTCTCCCAGAAACGGAAGTCGTCCTGTGGCGAGCTGATACAAAACAGTACCCAGCGAAAAAATATCCGATCGTCCGTCTATGGAACGGCCAAGAGCCTGCTCGGGACTGAGATATTGAACCGTGCCCAGCAGAATTCCCGATCGTGTTTCTGGTAAAAGTGGTTGCAACAATTGTTCCTGCGGCTTGCGAAGCACTTTTGCGAGCCCGAAATCCAAAATCTTTAGTTGACCCTTTTGATTCATCATCATGTTTACGGGCTTGATATCACGGTGAATCACTCCTTTCGAATGAGCTTCGTCCAAAGCAGAAGCGGCCTGAAAAGCAATATCGAAGATTTCACTATGGGACGAAGGTCCTTGTTTGATCCGGTCCTGGAGAGTCTCTCCTTCTACAAGTTCCATCGCGATAAAATGAATATCCGCATCGTTGCTGAGCTCATAAATGCTTGCCACATTCGGATGATTGATTGCCGATGCAGCCTTTGCTTCCTGAATGAACCGCCCCATTCGCTCGGGATCGAGCGCCAGATCCCGTGGAAGTATTTTCAACGCCACAATCCGTTCGAGCTTTTGATCTTTTGCGGAATACACTTCCCCCATTCCTCCCTGCCCTAACTTCTTGAGGATGGTGTAATGCGAAAGTGTTCCTTCGGTCATGGATTCGAAATATCATAGTACAGGTAAAGCTCTGAAGCGTGCAAAATCGCAGTAGTGGCAGAGTATTTCCATTCTTATTTCTTAGACATGCATTCTGAAAAAAGACTTTTCATTGCCATGAGGATTCACTATTTCTCAAAAATGCTCTGCTCGTTTCGGAAGCCGACTCCAAAAGGAATTGAACAGGGACATTTCCGCTTCATGGCTGTTGCTGGTTTGAGAACACCGCCAATTGGAAATTTGAATGCGAAAGGAAAATTCATTTCGCAAGAATCCAGATCTTTACCGACACAGGTGCAATTGATAGTGAAGTTTACGACATCCAAAGGCAACGTCCTTGCAACAGAACGATATGACATCACGGTGGAGGCGGATGGGAAAATTCCACTGCAAAAACTCCCGCTGAACACAACGGTTGCTCTCGGTACTCAGGCTTTACAGTTTTCAACGCTGTCTATGGATCGGGATTTTCCGCTGACATCGGCGAATATCAAAGTCTTCTTCACGCATTCGTAGTGATTGCCCGGCTTTATTTAGCCTGATGTTGCATCAAAGGGATCGTCTCACAAGTTTGTGCTGGAGCATTGTTTACGATTCATCCAATTCATCGGATGGACTCCGGACAGCTCTTGCACCTTTTTGTAACACATGGGTATAGATCATCGTGGTTTCCACATCTTTGTGTCCCAGAAGCTCCTGAACGGTTCTGATATCGTAACCTTTTTCAAGCAAGTGCGTTGCGAAACTGTGTCGAAGAGTGTGACAACTTCCGGGTTTATGGATTCCTGCAAGCCGTATAGCCTCCTGGACCGCGCGTTGTAGAACATTTTCATCTACATGATGTCTCTGGTGCGCTCCGGTTCTGGGATCTTTGGAGCGTTTCTTGGAAGGAAACACATATTGCCATGCCCATTGAGTCGCGGCGTCTGGGTATTTTCTATCCAGTGCATCGGGAAGATAGACTGATCCAAATCCTTCCTTGAGATCCGCATCATGAAGCGTTCTTACACGTACCAGATGCTCTGTGAGAGGCTTAACCAGGGATTCGGGAAACATTGTTATCCGGTCCTTCTTTCCTTTGCCATCGCGAAATGCAATCTGCTGGAAACCGAAGTCCAGATCTTTCACGCGCAAGCGGAGGCATTCCATGAGCCGAAGACCGGCTCCATACAAAAGATTTGCCATGATCCATTTTGTTCCTTCCAGTTGCTGAAGAATCGCTTTGACTTCTTTTCGCGTAAACACAGTTGGAATTCTTTCGGGTCTTTTCGCGCGTTCCACATCATTAAGCCATTCGAGAGGTTGTCCAAGAACTTCTTTATACAGGAAAAGGAGCGCACTGAGAGCCTGGTTTTGGGTGGACGCAGCGACTTTTTTTTGAACAGCCAGGTGCGTGAGAAAGTTTTGCGCTTCCATTTTTCCCATCTGAGCCGGGTTCTGATTGTGGTGAAATCGAATATAGTACTCTATCCACCGCACATACGATTCTTCAGTTCGGATGCTGTAGTGTTTGACACGCAAAACGTTGCGCACTTGTTGCAACAACTTTTGGAATTCTAAGGAACTGAACTGGGGGTTTTGCCACATATTTCCTCCTAAAAAGGGTCTTTTTCTACTCGTTCTGTGGCAAACGGTGCAGACGCAACAACTTGCTTCCCCAGCTGTCCCCCAATATACTCCGAAAGTCGGTAAAAACAATATCCCCTGTCGGGGGCCGACTTAGCATTCGGTGTCGCTAACATGACCGTTACACGATTGGCAATATTAACAGTTCTTTTGCTCACAAGCGCACTGGATATCAACGCTGAAGACACGGCAAAGCCGCTTCCACTTAGTAGCCTATCCCCTGATTGCAAAATCACCCGAAAATGGATCGGCGTCATCTTCGTC
>JBKKAT010000331.1:0-5203 GCA_046714535.1 Acidobacteriota bacterium
GTTTTGCGAGAAAGAAAAGATTCCTTTGTTTGTCGAAAAAATAATTTGGAAAAAGCGGCCGTCGGATTTGGAACAATCAGCCCGAAAGCGGCGCTACCGTCACCTTGAAAAAGTATCCAGAGAGCACGGATTTCACAAAGTTGCGCTCGCCCATCACAAAGATGATGCTGTCGAAACCTTTCTACTCCATTTATTTCGCGGAGCCGGACCGGAAGGTCTTGCAGGGATGCAACTTCAACGGGACATTTACATTCGTCCGCTGCTGGAATGCGCGCACAAGGAAATTCTGCAATATCTGCAAGAACGGCGGATTCCCTTTTTCACCGATAGCACAAACAAGAATTCGAAATTCCGGCGGAATAGAATTCGAAATCAGGTGATCCCGTATCTGGAAAAACATTTCAACCCTGAGCTTTCCGAAGCGATTTATCGTTCGGCCAGTTGGATCGGAGAGCAAAATCAACTCTTAAATCAGTTCCTTCAACCGTATGAACAGTTTATCCAAAGGAAGGAAGGGTCGTGGATCCTGAATCGACCAGATTGGCTCCGGTTGAGCCCTCCACTTCAGAAGGCGGTTTTGAGACGACTTCTGCAGCAAATTAGTGGCGATCTTAGATTGAGTGCCAGAGCTTTTCAGACTCTCACTACCAACATCCAAAAACAGAGAGAAATGGAACTTCCAGGATTCCTGAAGGTCCGTTATAACGGGGCAGAGATCCAATTTGTGAGAAAGGAGGAGAGGATAGGGTTTTCCGAGATGGATGTTCCTTCCTCGGGCAAATATCAGTTTCCTGCAGGAAAAGTAACTCTCGATTTTTCAGTCCGGTCGCGGCAGGAATATGCTCCCGGTCCCGATGTCGCCTATCTGGATGCCGATAAGGCTTCCTTTCCTCTATATATAAGGAACTGGAAGAAAGGTGACTCTTTTCGACCGCTCGGCATGAAAGGACGCAAAAAACTAAGTGACTTCCTGATCGATAAGAAAGTTCCAAGAAACTCGAGAAAACAGATCCCTCTCGTCTATAAGAATGATGACCTGGTCTGGGTCGCCGGATACCAGATTCATCACGATTACAGGGTGACGGACACAACCAAAAAACTGTTGCGAATCGAGGCTAAACTGAGTGTTTAAAGCCGAAATATTGTTAACGGAAGAACAAATTCAACGTCGAGTCCAGCAGCTCGCTGAGAAGATCAATGATGACTATGAAGGACTGACCGTCGATGTTCTTTGCGTCTTGAAGGGTTCCCTGCTGTTCGCCGCTGATCTAATTCGCCGGCTCACGATCCCTCTCCGGATTCACTTCATGCAGGTGCAAAGTTATGCGGGCGGCGAGAGTTCGGGAACTGTTCATCTTCATTTTTCGTCTGATTTTGAATTGATGCAATGTGATGTGCTGCTGATAGAGGACATTTTGGATACGGGCATTACGCTTGAATATGTGCAGGAACATTTAAAACAAAAGCACCTGAAAAGTCTGAAGTTGTGCGTGCTTCTGGATAAGCCTGCGCGCAGAAAAGTAAATGTCCTTCCGCACTACGTCGGCTTTGAAATTCAGGACCATTTTGTCGTCGGATATGGCCTTGATTACAATGAATTTGGACGAAATTTGCCCTATATTGGCATTATTCACCACGGAGTCACGGAGAGCACGGAGTAAAACATCATTTATTTCCTCTGTGATCTCCGTGACTCCGTGGTGAATAAATTATCTTGCATTGTTCTCGTCCTACGGCGATACTACATTATGTTATCGGAGTAAACTCGGGTGAAAACTGCTTTTCGTTTCTTTCTTATCGTGGGCTTTCTTTCGGCTGCCATTGTTATGGCGCTTTATTACGGACATTTTGCCGGTAAAGCAAACCAACCTGTAAAGTTCAGCTTGTTTCTTGACGATGTAGAAGCGGAAAAGATCCGCGAAGTAGAAATTCGCGGCAATGAAATCCGCGTAAGCACCAGGGAAGGAGTGGAGTACAGAACTTTTACTCCGCAGGGATATAACCAATACAACTTTGTTACCGATCTGCGAAGAAAAGGTGTCGAAGTAGGCTCACAAGACACGATGTCGAACCCCTGGTTCTCGTGGCTGATTCAGGGAATCGTAATCGTGATCGTGTTCGGGTTAATGTGGGTGTTGTTCATGCGCCAGATGCAAATCGGCGGAAACAAAGCGCTTTCCTTTGGGAAATCACGGGCCAAGCTATTAACTTCTCAACAAAAGAAAATCACATTTCGCGATGTTGCGGGCGTTGATGAAGCCCGGGAAGAGCTGCTGGAAATCATTGAGTTTCTGAAAGATCCGCTAAAATTCATTAAACTCGGGGGCAGAATACCGAAAGGCGTTCTGTTAATGGGACCTCCGGGGACAGGCAAAACGCTGCTCGCGCGTGCCATTGCGGGTGAAGCCAATGTTCCTTTTTTCAGTATCAGTGGCTCCGATTTTGTGGAAATGTTTGTGGGCGTTGGTGCTTCGAGAGTGCGGGATCTCTTCGAACAAGGGAAGAAGAACGCGCCCTGTATCATATTTATAGATGAAATTGATGCCGTTGGAAGACATCGAGGCGCTGGTCTGGGAGGCGGTCACGATGAACGGGAGCAGACTCTGAATCAGCTTCTCGTTGAAATGGATGGTTTTGAGACAAACGAAGGAGTCATCCTGGTTGCGGCGACGAACCGGCCGGATGTTCTCGATCCGGCTCTGTTGCGTCCTGGCCGATTCGACAGACGTGTTGTTGTAAACAGACCCGATCTGAAAGGTAGAGAAGGAATCCTCGCCGTTCATACACGAAAAGTTCCACTTGCTCCTGATGTCGACATCAGACTCATCGCAAGAGGCACACCGGGATTTTCCGGCGCCGATCTTTCGAATCTGGTGAATGAAGCAGCGCTGGCAGCCGCTCATCACAATCGAAAAGCGGTTACGCATTTCGATTTTGAATACGCAAAAGACAAAGTGATGATGGGTGCGGAGCGTCGTTCCATGATTCTGAGCGATGAAGAAAAAAGGAATACTGCTTATCATGAAGCCGGTCATGCTCTCGTTGCGTATATGATGCCGGGCGCAGATCCTTTGCATAAGGTCACCATCATTCCACGCGGCCGGGCACTGGGATTGACGCAGCAGTTGCCGCTGGACGATCGTTATAATTACAGCAAAACGCATCTGGAAAACATGATCGCCATCTGTCTTGGCGGAAGAATTTCGGAAGAGCTTATCCTGGGACAGATTACAACAGGCGCCGAAAATGATCTGGAAACGGCGACAGAACTTGCGCGGAAAATGGTTTGTGATTGGGGTATGAGCCTTGAACTCGGTCCGATTTCTTTTGCGAAGAAAGAAGAAACCATCTTTCTTGGAAGAGATTTTGGACACCAAACAGTGGTAAGCCCTGACACTGCAGTCAAAATTGATCAGGAGATGAAACGCTTCATCACCCAGAATTACGATCGGGCAAGAAAAGTTCTGGAAGAGAATCGTCATTTGCTGGAGAAGCTCGCAGAAGCGCTCCTGGAGCGCGAAACATTGGATGCGGAAGATATTCGCAGGGTCTGTGAGGGGTTACCCCTTGAACCGCTCGGTGAAAAAGATCCTTCAGAAGAGAAAAAAGAGGCTGCCAAAGTAAAGGGGCGCCCGGTGATTGTCCCTCAGAATTAATCGCAAATCGTGATCATTATCGTGATGGTGATCCTTAATCTTGATCACGAATTACCGATTCATGACAACGAACTAAGATTACGATAACGATCACGATCCACGATTATGTATGAGGCCCACCTTCGAACTCCACTCGCGAGGCAAAACCCTTAACTTAGGCAAACGCACGGCAATCATGGGGATTGTCAACGTAACTCCCGACTCCTTTTACGATGGCGGGCGCTACTTCGATGAAAACGAAGGGATCCGGCATGCGTTTCAACTGGTTGACGAGGGGGCGGATCTTCTGGACATCGGTGGACAGTCCACTCGCCCGGGATCGGAACCTGTCGGAATCGAGGAGGAATGCCGTCGCGTTCTTCCGATTCTAAAGACTCTGAGAAGTCGATCGGATGTTTGGATTTCCATCGATACGTATCGAAGTGAAGTTGCGAGACGCTGTTTGGAAGAGGGGGCTGATCTCATCAACGATGTTTCTTCCTTCCGGGAAGATCCTGCAATGCCCGGCATCATTGCTCACTACAAAGTGCCGGTGATCTGCATGCATTTCCTGAAGAGCATTCATCCGATGCCTGCAAATCCCGAATACGCCGATCTGTTTTCCGAAATACTCGAGTTCTTTCAGGAAACATTTCGGATGGGAGCCGATCAAAACGTCCGGAGAGAACAGATGATCGTCGATCCAGGGATCGGGTTCGGGAAAAAACTGGATCACAATTTGAGGATCATTCGCAATCTTTCCTTTCTCAACGAATTGGGCGCTCCTATTCTGGTCGGACCTTCGCGAAAATCCTTTATTGAAAAGATTACCGGACTTCCGGCTTCCGAGCGACTGGAAGGGACCACAGCAGCCGCTGGAGTTTGCGTAGAACAAGGAGCACACATTTTGCGGGTGCATGACGTTCAGTTCTTTCGCCGTTACTGCAATGTGCTGGATGTACTACTCAGTCATGAGTCATGAGACATGAGACATGCGCTGGAAGCCGTCCCCGGAAACATTTCTCATCACTCATTACTCATTACTCATTGCTGAATGGTTAAGGGGTGCAATATTATTTAGGCATGGAGATCAACTGGATCGATCTTATTGACATCGGAATCGTCGCATTCCTTGTCTATCAGGTCCTTTTGATCATCCGGGGAACCGGAGCGGTCCAGGTTGGATTCGGATTGCTTTTCCTGGTTGTGATATTTTTTGCTTCCCGCTGGCTGCAGTTAAATGCGCTTCACTGGACACTGACCAAAATATTCCCTTATCTTTTTTTTCTGATCATCATTCTGTTTCAACATGAGATCAGAAAAGCAATCTCCAGTTTAGGACAGAATCCACTGTTGAACTTTTTTACAGGACGGCTGGGAACCCAGCCGCTGGATGAAATCGTCTTTGCCGCAACTGCAATGGCAAGCAAAAGGGTCGGCGCACTCATAGTGTTAGAACGGGATATGGGCTTGAAGAATTATATTGAAGGCGGAGTATCACTCGATGCGAAAGTCAGCTACGACTTATTGATGAGCATTTTTAATCCTGCGTCTCCGTTGCACGATGG
>JBKKAT010000332.1:0-3672 GCA_046714535.1 Acidobacteriota bacterium
GTTCCGAGCCAAACGCCGAAGATCAAACCTCCCATCACTGTATAGACTGTTGGTGGAATTGGAATAAAAGGACGTAAAGAAACGCCATAAATGGCGACAAAAAGAATTGCCGCTTTCATCAGTCCAGCGGATTTCAGATCAACCTTGATTCGTTCCGGCCGGAAATAATCAGTAAGGTCAAACGCAAATAGAATAATTGCGAAAATCGCGATAATTGCGATCACGATCATCTTCTTCATATATTTCAGAAGGATAGCATCTCCCTGCCAAAAAGGAGCGCCGCCGGCACTGCGAGACGTCCGCGGTCCATAAGACTTACTTGAAACCATCCCATACTCGAACTAGTTTTGATTAGGGAGGTGTCCTTTGACCCATCATCAATCGGATTCAAAGAAAAAAACGAAATCAACAAAGACGTCGAAAGCACGCGCAAAAAAAACCCAAACGGAAGAGAGCCGCGCTAGACGCAAGAAGGGCAGTCCTCAAAGCAGTAAGAAAACGATCAAGCCGCCGGAAGGAAAAGTCGGACGTGATTGAAAGATTGGAGCGGTATGTATGAGAGAGGGACACGATAAGTATTGCAACGAATACTGTAAAGATGCCAAGGACTGTTGGAATTGGCTTGCAGTGCCATCACCCGGAGTGTCGCTAATCACTAGCTCGATAGTACTGCTTCCTCAGAAACTCCCCATATTTACAGCGCTCTGATAAAGCCCTCCCTATGACTCAGTAAAAGCTGACACTTTGAGGCTGCTGAGATTGTCTTCGTCATGGACTCATGTTATCATCCGCACAAGTTTTTCTGGTCTACAAACTCGAAATTTTCTCACAGAGCTGGAGGAGACATGAGCTCAAAACTTCGCTTTTCTCTTGCGTTGATGATTTTCTTTTGTGCGCTATTTGTGGCTAACATTTCCCAATCTCAGGAATCGAACGGTCGAATAGAAGGACGCGTTGTACGCGCCGATGGAAGTGGTGTTGGTGGAGTCAGCGTGGTTTTGAATGAAACCGGCGCGACGGATATTTCGGCGGCGGATGGCTCATTTTCCTTTGGCGACGTTCCTCCCGGCACCTATACGATCACGCTTGCGCTTGGAGAGAACACCATAACACTGAGCCCGCTTGAAGTCGCGGCCGGAGCGACGGCTACAGTGGAAGAAAAAGTGGATTGGGCAGCTGGAATCGCTGAGTCGATGACGGTTGTTTCGGCATCGCGCGAAGTTGAGCGAATTGTTGAAGCTCCCGCAGCGATCACAAGTGTGAGCGAAGAAGAGATCGAGCAAAAGGCGTCTCACGGCCAGCTTCCGAAATTGCTGGAGTTTACCCCCGGCGCAGAAGTGACACAAAGTGGAGTGTACGACTATAACTTTAATACACGCGGGTTTAACAGTTCGCTGAACCGTCGCGTAGCAACACTCATTGATGGCCGTGATCCGTCGGTTCCCTTTCTTGGCTCGCAAGAATGGGCCGCGGTTTCCTTCCCACTCGATGACATTGCGACGCTTGAAATGCTGCGCGGTCCGAGCGCAGCGCTCTACGGCGCCAACGCTTCAAGCGGCGTACTCAACCTGATCACGAAGCCGCCCCGCTACAGTCAGGGAGTACTGGGTCGGCTTACTTTTGGCGAACTAGATACAATCAACACTGATTTCCGGTGGGCAGGTTCCCTGGGCGGGGACTGGTACAGCAAAGTTGTTGCCGGTTCTCGAAACTCGGGCGATTTTACGGTTTCACGCAATGGTAAAGCGGAATATTCGGTGCCATGCACCCCGCCGACTCGGACAACCGATTGTCTCCCCCAGGAACGCGTTCCGCTGGAAAGAGAAGACAACAACGACATTTATTTCTTTGGAGCGCGCGTAGATAAGTATCTGTCAGATGATATGACTCTGACCTTTGAAGGCGGCTACGCTGATATCGCGGGTCCCCTTTTTCAAACAGGAATCGGACGCGTGCAAGTGGTCGAAGCAAAACGGCCCTGGGTTCGTGCCAACTTTAATACGGAACGCTTCAATCTTCTGGCATATTACAACGGCCGTAAAGCAGATCGTCAGCTCGCTCTGAGCTCAGGCTCAAATCTGGTGCTGGACGAATCTAATTTTGTAGTAGAAGGACAAACAAACTGGAACTTCGCAGAAAACAGAATCAGGCTTGTGCTCGGCGCTCAGGCCGGTGTCGAAAAGATTGATAGTTTTGATGAGGAAGTGGGCGCTCAAACGCTCATATTCGAACCGGTTGATTCCAATTCGCAGGCCATATTTGGTCAGGTGGACTGGCGTCTTACAGATAAGCTCAAAATCGTGGTGGCCGCGCGAGGCGATTTCAGCTCACTTCATGATGAGCAGTTTTCACCAAAAGGCTCTGTGGTCTATTCGATCGATCAAAATAATAACGTTCGTTTTACCTACAACCGCGCGTTCCAGGTGGCCAACTACTCGGAATTTTTCCTGCAGGCGAATGCTGCCGCCGCGGTAATCTTGTCTCCCTTGAACGCCTTTTGTGCTCCTTTTGGTGTGGATTGCGGATCCGGTGTAACTCGCGTTCTCGCATTGGGGAACGAAAATTTGGAGGTCGAGACAATCAAGAGCTGGGAGATCGGTTACAGTGGTGTGCTTGCGAATAGAGTCTTCCTCACGGTAGATTACTACAACGGGGAATCGGACAATTTCATCACCGATCTTCTACCGCAGCTAGGCACACCGCTCGGCCGCATCAATCCAAATTTCGGACCGTGGCAAGGACCGGCTGGACTTCCGGATGCTATTGAAGCAGCCATCCGCGCGCAACTCCCTTTGCTTTCCAACAATCTTGATGGTTCGAACATTATAGCAGCCGCTTCGTATACAAATTTCGGCAAAGTCGACACTCAGGGAATCGACATTGGGTTTAATTACTTCATCGATGATGACTGGACGGCGTCATTTACGTATTCCTGGTTCGACTTTGAAATTCGCGACTCTGCTCCGGGACTGGATCGAATACTTTTGCCAAATTCACCGGAAAATAAATTCAGCTTTGGCGTCAGTTACAATCAGGACCGTTGGGATGCCGGACTTTCTTTCCGCTGGGTGGATGACTTCCGCTGGGGAGTCGGTCCGTTCCAGGGTGATGTCGAATCCTATTCCGTTGTAGATCTGGTTGGAAACTACCTCATTACAGAAAACTGGAAGGTAGGGGTCAACATCTCGAATCTTTTTGACAATGAGCACTGGGAAGCTTTCGGCGGAGATTTGTTGGGCCGCCGCGGGCTGGTAAGTGTTTCGTTCCTTTGGCAATAATTAGTGCTGAGTGACGAGTGCTGAGTTCCGAAGGAGGGTCTTCTACTCAGCACTCGATAGCCAGGATCCATGGAATCCGGCTTTTCGCAATCCTGCGATAAAGTATTTTGATTTTCGAGTCAGGCGCCAGAGCAGTCCGGACCGGTAGTTTTCAATCATGAGTATTACCGGACCCTGGTCAAGGCCGTAATGTCCAAGCGAAATCCATCCCTTCTTTGTTCCGTTCGGTTCGATGAATGTCGGATTGAAGCTGCATTTGTACCCATGCTCGCCGGTCATTTCGGGAAAATGATCGTTTAGATATCGAAGCGTTGGCAAAACGATTTCAGGCGCGAACGGAAGCGATCCTACAAGAGCCCATGGCGCCAGCGTTCCATCATCCGGACCCCATGGG
>JBKKAT010000333.1:0-2880 GCA_046714535.1 Acidobacteriota bacterium
CGCATATTCAACTGCCTGTTCATAGCGCTCCGTGGATAGCTTATAGGAATCGACGTCCCGTTCTGAATTTTCGTTTGTTTGCGCAAAAACAAGAAGCGGACAACAGAGAATGAACGCAAAGACGGCAAGGCGCAAAGTGTTATGAGCCCACATATTTTGCATACAGATCGCGCGCGCGTGAAATATCGACGGTGCCCTTAATGATTGCGCGTCCATCAGGAAAGAGCACAATTTCATTTTCCGGTAAAACCAGTTTTACAAGGAATGGATTCTTCATGCACTCACCTGCCCTGCTCCAACGATCGTAAATCTCTTGCAGATCCAAATTCGCTTTTTGCGCAGGTTTGATTTGTACCGCGTCTCTACCGCAAAGAGAAGTGTCAAATCCCGAACTTTGCGTAAGGGATGGAAATTCACGAAGACCGCAAGTAGCGCAGTTCGATCGCTTCGCCTTTTCGAGTGACACCGTACGATACTGGTTGTCCCATACATCCAGCTGCAAAATTTCCGGAATCTGTTCCGCCTCAGTCAATATTTTGAACGCCGCTGCAATCTGAAAACTCACGACAGCTCCTACGGCTGGCCAAATAATTCCCGCTGTATCGCAAGTGGGGGCTGTTCCCGGTGGCGGCTCGTTTTCAAAAATACACCGCAAACAGGGAAAGGAATGCGGTATAAAAGCGCAGGCAACGCCGCTGGAACTTACGCACGCTCCGTAAATCCACGGAATCTGATTCTTCCACGCAAAATCATTAATTAGATACCGTGTTGAAAAATTATCAGTGCCGTCCAGAATCAAGTCTGCTTGTCCAAGCAAATCGATGTTGTCCGGACCCAGATCAGAAACGTCGATTTTCACGGCCACGTCTTGATTGATCCGTTGAAGCTGATTTCGTGCGGCCACTGCTTTCGGCACGAGGTTCTTCGCATCCTCCTCCGTAAAAAGCGCCTGGCGCTGCAAATTCGAATGCTCCACAAAATCACGATCGATGATATGAATGCTTCCGATACCAGCTCTGCACAAAATCTCTGCCTGAAGCGAACCCAGAGCGCCACATCCAACGATGGCCACCTTCGCTGCGCGCAGTTTCTTCTGTCCTTCCTTGCCAATGCCGCTAAAAAGCTCCTGTCGCGAATATCGATTCATCACGAATATTCCCGTTTCGCCAATCTCCGCGCGCCCCATTCCAATGGCAGCAATCCGACAACCAGAGTCAGCACAATCGCGGCAAGAACATAAAGTTCAGGGCGGATTTCATTGGAGTAATTCATGATGTGGTACCAGACAGGGCGTACTTGAATCCCGAACATCAATCCGAGATAGATAAAACTCAGGAACATGTAAAGAACGCCACCCGGACCCACAGCGATTTGGGATGGATTATCGCTTTTGAAATTTGGAATTAGCGCGCCAATCCCGATGGCGAGGCCGGTCAAGGCAAAAGAGACAGCAAAAATATTTGCCATCGAAAGGTATAAAAAGAAATCAGGCACTTGAAGTATCCTGTTTGAAAAGTACACAAGCATTTGTGAGAAAAAGAGAAAGGGAGGAAAAAATATTAAGTACTTGCACCATAGCACGCTTCGGAACGAGACAGGAAGAGTGCGAACGATCCAGAAAGATCTTCCTTCCATCGAAACGGAAGGGAACAAAAAGCGCACACTCAAGGCAGAAAGCACAAATCCCGCAAGTCCGAGATTGATGAAGGATACGATCCACCGAACCATAGGTAGCTGAATCGCCAGATTTTTTATGTTCAGCAAATAAACAACAACAAGTGATGCAAGCAAAAGAAGCTGCGACCATTGGGTAGCGTCGCGCATAAATAGCCGCAGGTCCTTTCGAATCAAAGCGAAGGCTGGATGCCCTTCCCGTTTTCGAGTAGATCTTTTTGTAACGGGCTTCCCTCTCAGTGAACGGCTTTCCTGGGAAAAAACAAATGCTTTGCTGTAAAAAGCTCTCAGAGACAAACCGAGAATCACCAGAGTTGCGGCTGTAAAAATAAACAGATAAATCACGGAGGAGGCGCGTCCGTAAACGGCGGCGCTACTGGTCCAGGCGCTGGGCAGATAGCTCATCGAAGGGATCGTGAGATCCTTGATCAAGGTCACGAAATCGTCGGTGGTGGTCGGGTTCATCAAACGCTCCGGTTTCATCATACGGATAGAAATCATCAAAGCTCCCAGAAACACGCAGGCGAATAACGTAACCAGTTGATGAATTCTTCGAACAGGAAAAAACCGGATCAAAGCCACAACTGTGGCACTACCCAGAGCAACCGGGGAAAGTGTGAAGAGCACAAGCAGGACAGCGAACAACAAATATTGCTGCCAGCTCAGGTGAAAGGAGCTTGCATAAGCAAGCAAAAAACTGAAAAGGAACAGAACGATCAGATAACAGCTGGTTCCCCAATTTTCCAGAAACTGCACCGCAAGAATCTTCTTTCTCGGAATCGGCAAAGTAAAGAGAAAAGGAAGTTTTTTGGAAAGAAAAAAACAGGAAAGACCATTGATCATGCTGCTCATGAAAATCATCGAATAGCTGATCAGAAAAATGAGGCCGAACAAACGGTCGAGCAAAAATTGCACAAAGAGCAAGGAGAACTCTTCAAGTGAGCTCATGTACCGGAACACTTTTCTGAAACCATAGAATTCCAGAGTCAATAAGGAAATTCCGAGCGCAGCAATTGCAAGGAGCGGAAGATATTTTCTCCATCGCGGTGGTACCAGATAATGGCGGGCTGATTTGTAGTAGAGGCTGAGTAAATTTCCTAACCCGAAAACTTTGGTCAATGAATTTCCTCAGTCGTGAGACGGAGAAAAATGTCTTCCAGCCTGGATTCGGGCAGAGATGCTTTAGCCCGCAGTCCCGCAATATCG
>JBKKAT010000334.1:0-8863 GCA_046714535.1 Acidobacteriota bacterium
GTCACAGAGTCACAGAGTCACAGAGTCACAGAGAGAAACAAAATAATTTAATATCTCTGTGTCTCTGTGTTGAATTCTTATTCCGTGGAGATGGGAGTTTGTTCGCCCTTCAGTGCGGATTTGAGAGTATGCCACGCGAGCGTAGCGCATTTGACGCGCACCGGAAACTCCCGAACGCCGGAAAATGCAGCCAGCTTGCCCAGCCCTTCGATGTCGATGGAAGCATCGGGCGGGGCTGTCAACATTTCGTGAACTCTCTTGAATAGCGCTTCTATCTCCGCTTTGCTTTTTCCTTTTACACTTTCAGTCATGAGTGAAGCAGAAGCCTTGGAGATGGCACAGCCGGAGCCTTCAAAGCTGATATCTTTGATCTGATCCCCTTCCCTTTGGACATACACGATGAGCCGGTCTCCGCAAAGTGGATTGAAACCTTCCGACTTAGCTGAAGCCGATTCCATGCGGTGAAAATTTCGCGGCTTTTTATTGTGATCGAGAATGACCTGTTGATAAAGTTCGTAAAGCTCTGTCACAATGCAAAAACCTCTTTCACCTTATACAAGCCTGCGGTCAATCGATCAATCTCTTGCTCGGTATTATAAAAGCTGAACGAAGCGCGCGCAGTCGCCGGCAATCCGTATCTTTTCATCGCGGGTTGCGCGCAGTGATGCCCTACCCGAACGGCCACACCCTCACGGTCCAGAATCGTGCCGATATCATGAGGATGCACGCCTTCCATCACAAAGGATAAAATCGCTGATTTTTCTTTTGCAGTGCCGATCAATCTTAAGCCGGGAATTCTTCTCACTTTTTCCGTTGCTTTGCGAAGCAACTCATGTTCGTATGTTCCGATGTTATCCAATCCAAGATGCGAAACGTAATCAATCGCCGAACCCAGGGCAACGGAACCTGCAATGTGCGGCGTTCCCGCCTCAAATTTGTGGGGCAGATCCGCATAAGTGGTTCGATCAAAGGTAACTTCCCGAATCATTTCTCCGCCACCTTGATACGGAGGCATCTTATTCAGCAGTTCCTGTTTTCCATACAGAATGCCGATCCCGGTGGGGCCGTAAATTTTGTGACCGGAGAATGCGTAAAAATCGCAATCAAGATCCTGAACGTCCACTTTCATGTGAGGCGCGGCCTGCGCGCCGTCGATCACTGTGATGGCCCCGAATTCGTGAGCCATCCGTATGATTTCTTTGACAGGATTCACAGTGCCCAGCGCATTCGAAACGTGTCCGACGGCTACTATTTTTGTTTTTTCACTCAGAAGCTTTTCGTACTCTTCCAGAATGAGTTCCCCGCTATCGTCGACGGGAATCACGCGAATTTTCACCCCGGATTGTTCCGCAATCAACTGCCAGGGAACAATGTTCGAATGGTGTTCTATCGCGGAGAGGATGATCTCATCACCTGATTTCAGGAAATTCCTTCCATAGCTTTGCGCCACGAGATTGATGGCCTCCGTGGTTCCGCGAACAAAAATAATTTCAAAGGAGTGTTGCGCGTTCAAGAAACGCTGAACTTTTGATCGCGCATATTCATAGGTGCGCGTTGCGCGTTCGCTCAGAAAATGAATTCCACGATGCACGTTGGCGTTGCTGCATACGTAGTAGGTTTGAATGACATTGATAACGGACAATGGTTTTTGCGTCGTGGCTGCGTTGTCCAGATAAACAAGAGGTTTGTCGTAAATCTTTTGATGGAGCGCGGGGAAATCGATTCTGATTTTTTCAACGTCGAATTCCTCTGCCGCGATCGGTTCAATGAAAGGAGCACCTTCCAGAACATTCTCCAGATTCATATTCTTTCTCCTGTAAACTTCACAAGGCGGGAAGTCACAAGCTCATCCAGCTTTTCGCGGATGATTCCTTCCGGGAGACGTCCCGTTACATCCTGCAAAAAGCTTTTCATTAACAACGTGCGAGCCATCCTTTCGGCCAATCCGCGGGTGCGCAGATAGAAAAGCGCATCTTCATCCAGATGGCCGATGGTTGCGCCATGCCGGCATTTAACGTCATCGGCCAAAATTTCCAGCTGCGGAGTTGTATTCACTCTTGCGCCGGGAGAGAGAAGCATATTCTTGTTGGTCTGCTCCGCATCGGTTTTTTGCGCGTCTTTTCGAACAATAATTTTTCCATTAAATACGGCGCGTGACTTGCCGCTCAAGATCCCTTTGTATAGTTCCCTGCTCGTGCCATGCGGTTTTGCATGATCAATCGTCGTGTGATGATCCGAATGCTGATTCTCACCGATTAAATAAATACCATTCAAGGTACAGTCACCCCCCTCGCCATTGAGCGTGACTCTCAAGTTCTCGCGTGAAAGTTCTGAACCGACCGTCATGACGAGCGACGTATAGGAGCTATTTCGTTCCTGAATCACGTGAGACGAGGAAATGTGCAAACTGCGGAGGCTCTCGTCTTGCAATTTTATGTGCTGCAGAATGGCGGAATCACTCAGCAAAATTTCAGTAACTGCATTCGTAAAATAGCGCGCACCATTCACAGTTGAATGAGTTTCCAGGATCGTAACTTGACTGCCTTTCCCCACCGTCACCAAAACGCGCGGGAATGTAACGGAATCCTCAACACCTGTGCTTACGAACATGATTTGCACCGGCTTTTCCGGAACGAAACCATCCGGAATTTCAATAAAAGCTGCGTCGACAAAAGAGGATGTGTTCCAGGCAACAAACGCATTCTTGTCGAAGGGAATCAATTTGCCGAAATGATCTTGCCAGCCGGTTACGCGCCGAACCGATCCAACAATAAAATCTGCCGGCGTTTGAGACAGATTTTCAGAGTAGAGACCATCCACAAAAACAACCTTCCAGCCCTCCGATACCAGCGGTTTCCAAAACAGCTCCTGCGGACGGGACGCACGAGGTAATTCGAACGGAATCTTCAAAAACGGTGCAACGTTTGTGAATCTCCAATCCTCATCGTGAATGGTGGGAAACTTCAGAGATTGATGCGCATCGAAAGCTTGCTTGCGCAGCTGAAGCATCGGCTCCGGCCATCCTTCTTGAGTCGTTCCTGTTTGATTCATCATGCTGAAGCCGCACCCACTTCTTCTTTGATCCAGTCATAACCTTTTGCTTCCAGTTCATGAGCGAGATCTTTTCCACCGGATTTCACGATCTTCCCGTTAAAAAGGACATGAACAAAATCGGGGGTGATGTAATTCAATAACCGTTGATAATGAGTCACGATCAACATGGCATTGTCCGGCCTGCGAAGCTTATTCACCGCAGCGGCTACGCTTTTTAGCGCATCGATATCGAGGCCCGAATCTGTTTCGTCCAGAATCGCCAGCTTCGGATTGAGCACGGCCAGTTGAAGAATTTCATTTCGCTTTTTCTCTCCGCCTGAAAAGCCTTCGTTCAAACGTCTGTTGATCAAAGCCGGATCCATTTCTACCAGCTGAATCTTTTCGTCCAGGAATCGCGAAAACTCCATCGCATCCAGTTCTTCCAACCCCCGGTGCTGGCGGATTTCATTCACTGCCGCTTTTAAGAAATGGAAATTCATCACACCGGGAATTTCAACCGGATACTGAAACGCAAGAAAGACGCCTTCCCGCGCCCGAACCTCCGGAATCATTTCCAACAGATTTTTCCCTTCATAAAGAACTTCACCTTCCAGGACTTCATACGAAGGATGCCCGGCAAGCACTTGAGCGAGCGTGCTTTTTCCGGAACCATTGGGACCCATAATTGCGTGCACTTCGCCAGCGTGAACCGACAGATTGATTCCATGCAGAATCTTCTTGCCCTCCACTGCCACGTGCAAATTTTTAATCTCTAACATTTTTACTCCCAAAGTGCCAAAGTCATGAGCGATGAGCAATGAGTCCCCACAAATTATGTAAGGGTTTCTCAGCACTCATCACTCATTGCTCGGCACTTTTTAGCCGACGCTTCCTTCCAGACTTACATTCAAGAGTTTCTGCGCTTCAACAGCGAATTCCATCGGAAGCTTTTTGAATACTTCTTTGCAGAAGCCACTGACGATCAAATTCACAGCGCTTTCGGCAGAAATGCCACGCTGCTTGCAATAAAACAATTGATCTTCGCTGATTTTTGATGTGGAAGCTTCATGCTCCATGACACCCGTGTTGTTACGAACATCTATATAAGGAAAGGTATGCGCGCCGCATTTGTCCCCCAGCAGCAAAGAATCACATTGCGAATAATTGCGCGCGTTGTTGGCCTGTGGCTGAATTTGCACAAGCCCGCGATAAGTGTTGTTGCCATGACCGGCTGAAATGCCTTTTGAAATAATGGTGCTTCGTGTGTTTTTTCCAATATGGATCATTTTGGTTCCGGTATCAGCCTGCTGATAATTATTAGTGAGGGCCACTGAATAAAATTCCCCGATAGAATCATCTCCCTGCAGAATGCAGCTCGGGTATTTCCACGTAATCGCGGATCCTGTTTCCACCTGAGTCCAGGAAATCTTCGATTTTCTACCGGCACACTTGCCCCGTTTTGTCACGAAGTTGTAGATTCCACCGCGTCCTTTTTTGTCGCCCGGGTACCAGTTCTGAATCGTGGAATACTTGATCTCGGCATTATCCAGCGCGATCAGCTCCACAACTGCCGCATGAAGTTGATTCTCATCGCGCATCGGTGCGGTGCATCCTTCGAGATAACTCACATAGCTCCCTTCTTCGGCAACGATCAGCGTTCGTTCAAACTGACCGGTTTCGGCGGCATTGATCCGAAAATAGGTGGAAAGTTCCATCGGACAACGTACACCTTTGGGAACATAGCAGAAGGATCCATCCGTAAACACCGCAGCATTGAGGGCCGCGAAAAAATTATCCGTGTAAGGAACAACTGAACCAAGATATTTCCTTACCAGATCAGGATGATTTTGAACCGCTTCAGAAAAGGAGCCAAAAATGATCCCCATTTCTGCGAGTTTGTCTTTGAAAGTGGTGGCCACGGAAACGGAATCAAAAACTGCATCTACTGCTACCCCCGCGAGAATCTCGCGTTCTTTGAGCGGAACTCCGAGTTTTTCGTACATAGCAAGAATCTCCGGATCGACTTCCGCCAGACTTCCTGGTTTCTTCTTGGGCGAGGAATAATAGCGAATGGCCTGATAATCAATCGGATCATAGTGGATATTGGCCCACTTCGGCTCAGCGTCGGCAGCCTCCAGCTTCGCCCAGTGACGGTATGCCTGAAGTCGCCATTCGAGCATGAATGCGGGCTCCCCCTTCTTCTCCGAGATGAAGCGAATTACGTCTTCATTTAGTCCAGGAGGGATCGATTCCGATTCAATGTCGCTCACAAAACCGTATTGATACTCGCGGTCGGTCAGCTCCTGAATTTCGTTTTCTTTAGCCATAACAAGTTCAGCTTAGTTCTTCTCCTATTTAATGTCAAGCAATAATAGATTATCTATACATTTTAGTCTATTAATTCTATTTTCGACTGGACAATCAGATGGAAAGGGCACATAATAATCCCATGAAAGAGATCAGCGACGCTTCACGCCAGATCCTGTACCTGCTAAAAAAAAGTGAATCGGGATTGACGATTGAAGCCCTCTGCAAGAGTCTCAAAGTTACACCCATGGCAGTGCATCGGCCCATGGCTGCGTTGATGGACCAAGGTCTGGTCGACTCCCAGCTGCTGAGACAGCCCAGGCGGGGGAGGCCATTGCGAGTATTCAAACTGACGGATAGCGCTGAAGAATTTTTCCCCAAGAATTATGGAAGTCTCTTGATGGAATTCCTGGAAGATCTGGGCGCAAAAGAAGGTTCTGCGCGCATTCGCAAATTCTTTGAAGCCCGTTTCCGGCGTTCGGCGAATAGCAATCGGGAAAAAATGAAAGGAAAAGATCTAGCAGGGCGGGTGCAGGCTTTGTGTCAGGTTCTGAATCAAAATGACTACATGGTAGAAAGCGAGCAAGTTGGCAATCACAAATTTGTGATCCGCCTGCTCAACTGTCCGATTTCAAAAGTGGCACGCGAATATCCGCAGGCTTGTTCCTGCGAAAAGCAATATCTCTCCGACCTCCTGCAAGCTAAGGTCGAACGGGATCATCACATCCTCAAAGGCCAAACCTACTGCTCGTACATCATCCGCAAATAATCTGTAACAAAAGATAACGAAGGAAACAAAGATTTATCTTCTCCTCTTTTTCTTCGTTAACTTGGTTAGCTTTTGTTAAAAATCGAGACGTCCGCGGCGCATTACTGTACAATGTTCATTGAATGAAAAGGCTCGTTTTGCCATTCAGTATTCTTGTCTGCGTCTCTGTCTGGGCTCAACAAGTATCTTTCAACGCGATTCCTCCAAAAGTCGGTCAGACTTTTGTGACAACATCCACATATAAGATGGATGTGGATGTTGTCCTGAAATTCGCCGGAGAATTGTATCAAGAGCACAATGACGTCTCCACTGTGACTGTTCGCAAAGCCGAAACAATCCTGGAAACAAACGGCGATGCGATCACAAAACTCAAAGTCATCTACGAACTCATAGACCGAAAAACGGTTATAACAGAAGACAAAATTCCAGAGAACAAGAAAGCGGAACCGAGCCCCGTACTCGGAAGAAGCTACGTCGTTTCGGTACAAAATGGCGCTGTAAAAGTGACGGACCCCTATGGATTGAAACCATCCAACAAGGAAATTGATATTGTTCAGAATGACTATGAAGGATTGGGAAAATCGGATAGTTTTCTACAGCTCTTTAGAAACAAATCGATTCAACCAGGAGAAAGAGTGCAAATGCCTGGTGCGCTCGCGGAAGGAATCTTTACCGACGCAGAACATCGTCAGGTTAAGGTAGACAATGCGACATTTGTTTTAAAAAATGTTCGTCAAAACGCAGCCATTTTCGATACTGCTCTGAAAATGCAATGGAACCAGGATGCCAACACAAGCGTTAAGATGAACGTAACCGGCGAAACGCAAGTGAGTATCCAAAACAGCCGGATGCTTTCCTCAACTCTAAGCGGAACAGTTCGCGTGACGGGAGCAGAACAGATCTACGACCGGCTGGTTATGGTGGACGGCAAAGGCAAAATCACAATTACAGAAACACTGCAGGTGAGGTAACCGTTTGTGGTAGCGACTTTACCCTGATGTTGCATATGTTTTTCCGGTTGTGCTTTGGGAGGCTCGTGATTATGCGGTTTTTTGCGGTTTTATCAGAAATCGTGAACATTACATTTAGTGAGGTATTCCAACCTCCCCCTACCCCCTCCTTCATAAGGAGGGGGAACTTCAGCATCGCTGCTGTTCATGCGGGGCCTCCCCCTAATGACGGGGGAGTTAAGGAGGGGGTTGGAAGTTTTTAATGCAACGTTAGGGTTTAGTCGATAGAGTGATAGCGAACGAATTCGCTACTACGAACGTCATAAGGAAGGGATTCATGAAAACTATGAAAAGCACTCTCTTGATTCTGCTTCTTTTCTTCGCGACATTGAGTTTTGCAGAAGCAGGAATTTCAAAGCTCTAAAAAACAAGATAAACAGAAATCAAAAAAGAAAGACAAACAGGAAGATCCGAATTAATGCAAATGAATATGCTTGGTTTTTATTTCTTTTGGCTCGTTTTGCTGTTGTCCTTCCCGGTATTCGCGTCCGAGAAGGAAGCGCCGCTCATTCCGCGGAAACTCCTTTTTGGCAATCCGCATGCAGCAGAACCCATGATTTCACCTAGTGGAAAGCGGATCGCGTATCTTGCGCCTTCCGCGGAGGGGGTGTTGAACATCTGGGTAGCCTCCATCGGAAAGAAAGATGATCGGATGGTTACCAGCGATCCGGTGCGTGGAATCTACGAGTTCCTGTGGGGTTATAGCGACGATCACATCCTGTTTTTTCAGGATACGGATGGCGATGAGAACGATCATCTTAAGTCCGTCGACCTGCGAAATGGAACTGTGCGTGATCTCACTCCCTATAAGGATGTCCGCGCAACGAATCTGCTGAAGGATGATCAACATCCCGAAGAGGTCATGATCGGCTTGAACAAGCGTGATCCTCGCCTGTTCGACATGTACCGGGTAAATTTACTTACAGGCAACATAACTCTGGAAGCAGAAAATCCCGGTGATGTGATCGGCTGGAAAACGGACCATGATTTCAAAATCCGCGCAGCCACTGCATTTCGTGATGATTTAAGCACAGCGATTCGCGTTCGCGATGCGGTCGACAAACCATGGCGGGATTTGCTCGTGAGTCCTTTCGAACGCACGCCCTTCGTCGGCCAGTATAACGGCGGTTCACTGGTCGCAGGATTTCATCAAAATGGGAAAATCCTGTACGTTGCGACGTCCCTCCAAAGCGATACTACGCAATTAGTATCTGTGGATATTGCAACCGGAAAAATTCTGGATGTTCTCGCGCAAGATCCGGAAGGTGACCTGCTGGAAAAAAATGACAGTTACGAGGTAATGCTCGATAAGAAAACAGGAACCGTGCAGGCCGCCGCGTTTCACTACATGAAACCTTATTACAAAGCTGTGGATCCGAAACTGGAACAAGATTTTTCACTTCTGAGAAAAAAGGAATCGGGGGTTTTTAAAATTAGCTCGCGCGACATGCAGGACAATATCTGGATTGTGAGTTACATCAGCGATATTAAGCCTGATGTCTACTATCTTTACCGCCGTGCATCGAAAAAACTCGAACCGTTGATGCATGCGAATGCGGAACTGGAAAAATATCCCCTTGCAAGCCAGAAAGGGATCCAGATTTCGGCGAGAGATGGAATGAAGCTCGTCAGTTATCTCACCTTGCCGGTTGGCCAGGAAGCCAGGAAATTGCCTTTAATATTGCTGCCGCATGGTGGACCCTGGCACAGGGATCAGTGGGGATTCGATCCCGAAGTGCAATGG
>JBKKAT010000335.1:0-15448 GCA_046714535.1 Acidobacteriota bacterium
TCTTTGCATTGCGTAAGAGGGCTGGAAGCATACGATAGAATTCATCGGACAGTAGATTTTCCCGGACCGTTTCGAGATTGACCTCCTCCCTGCGCAATTCTTCCCGGAGCAGTTTCGGATACTCCTGAAATCCGAGCCATAGCGCACAAACAAACCACACAAAGGTCAGGCCCATGTTAAAGATGGTCAAAGTCGTGAGAGGCAGATCGCCGCTTGTAAAAAGCCAGATGAGCACGAGACACCCGATCAGTTCCGACGCCCGGATTCCGATCGTTTCTACTAATGATTTCAATCTAATTTTTTGATGAGCCGGGATCGCCATCAGGTGCGCTTCAAACGAAGAACGGTCCAGCGAATGTCGAAGCAACTCTTCGGAACCTCTCAGGGTCACAACGGCCGCAAAGCTTTTACGCCAGTAGACTGCGCTGCTTCCCAGCAATAACAACAACGGCATCGTAGCCATACCGGCTGCCAGGCCGAGACGTTTTAGCAAAAACGGTGTAATGAATAATTGAAAAACAAGACCCGCAACTCCCAGGACGGCGTAAAAGGATCCCATGAAGTAAGCCAATGCCTTTTCGCTTTGATATTCACGCTGGGTATAAGCTTTAAACTGAAAATCGAGAAAGGTAGAAACAATCGTGCCGGTGGCAACGATGGTTAACAACAGCAAGGCATATTTTATTCTTCTTTTTGTTTTATCAGGTGTTGCCGCCGTGGCCGGCGGCGTCGATTCTGTGAGCGAACCAGATGCGGCCGGACATGCAAAAAAGGCGACTGCGATCAACACAGCAGCGCAGGGGAAGAGCGATTGCAATCCCCATTCTTCGACGAGAGTACGCGCGAGCAGACCGCCTGCAATGCCTCCCAGAATCGCGCCACTTCCGATGAATCCGAGTGTTCGTTTCGCCTGTCTGGGAGATAACTGAGTTGAAACCATGGACCATGCCTGCACGGTAATAATCGTGCCGTACACCCCGATCCACACGTAAAAAGTCGTTGGCTTCACATGGATATGGCCTGGCAATCCCTCCCAAACGATGAGGATGGACGCAAAAAATAAAAGCAATGCAGCTTGAAGCAACCTGCGAAGAGATACGAATTTGTAAAGACGCAACAGCGAAAATGCGACGACTGTGCTCACCACCGTATTCCATGCCATGTACTGTGGAAGTAACCGCGCAGGATAAATACTCAGGAACAGAGAATCACGAATCGTTTTTAGCACCACGAAGGCAGCAACAATAAAAAACAGAAGGAGAGCGCCCCGTATCGCTGGTCTGGTATCTTCCGGTTCCCATTGAAAGAGGGTTCGCAACGAAGATTGTATTTTGTGACGATTTGTTAAGTTCTCAAAAATGAACCGGACCACACTTTTTTGCGCCATTATGATTCCGTTTGCGCCGGAATCGATCCCGTATCGAAGGGAGGTCCTGTAGGGGGGATCGCCCAGAAGTTCAGCTTATCGGGGTAAACCTCGACATAAAGAAAATGATAGGACTCGATTGCTTCCGCAGTTTTGTCATCTTTGATTGGTGTTTTTAAACTTCTACCACCGCCACCTGAGACAAAATGAATGATGCCATTCTGCGGCTTCATTCGCGCATAGAAATGATTGTGGCCCGCGAAAGTAACTTTTACGCCCGCAGCTACCAGAATATTTTCAATCTGTATGCGGATCTGCACTTCGTCATCATGCTTGCCCGGCGGTGTATAGATGGGATGATGATAAAAAGGAATTTCCCAGATCGCATTTCCATCCGCCAGGGTTTTTCCAAGCCACGCAACCTGTTCTGAATCCTTTTCCAATATCTCAGAATTTAAACCCACAAACGAAACGAGAGGACGGCCTTCCACTTGTATTTCGGGTGTGAAGGAATAATAGCCGCGCTTTCCCAGGATGTTAAAACGGGAACGATCCGCAATTTCTTCCCGCCCCGCCCTCGTCTCCATATCATGGTTCCCGAGAATCGCATAAAATTTGACGCCCCGTTTTCTTAACGGCTCATAGTACCGGTCGAAACGTTCTTCGAACAACAAATGGCTGCCCCCTCTCTTGCGGCTATCCCGGCCATAGATATTGTCACCCAGCATTAAGACGGTCGTAAACGGTTTTTCGAGATGCCACTGCAACATTCGGATCGCAACGGCTTCCTGACCGGAACACCCACAACCCGTGTCCCCTATGACAACAAAGCTGAATAATTTTTCATCTTCCGCTGCCAAGGGAAGAATAAAAAACAGAAGAAAGATTCCAAAAATAAGTTTTACCCGGCTCATAACTCTCCAATAATAGAACGTCGGGACGCCCAGAAGCCAAGAATTAGAAAGAAATGACTGCCGGCTTCAGCCGGCATAAAGGGAAGGCAGGCTTTAGCCGGGCTTGCTTTAGCACGGGGTTTGTCAAACATCACAATTTGTGCGGTTTCCAAAGGTGTTTTGGAACCTGGTGCCAAGGCTAAAGCCTCGGATTTCCGATGCCGACGAAAGTCGGGCGCTCAACATTTGTCGGTGTTCATCTGTGTTTGTCTGTGGTTTTTCTACTGAAAAGAGAAACGAGCCTGGAGACAACTTCGAATTGAGTCTCCAGGCTCGGCGGCTCGAAATAGTAGCGGGCTGGGGAGTAGCCCGCCTTTAATGATGGGCTAATAATGGCTATTGCACATATCAGATTGGAAACTATGACCGATTTGGCCGTTGTCAAGGTGTGCAAGCTATGAGACCAGGTGGTGATCTTTTTGCGCCTGGAAGGCTTGCGTCGAACTCAATTCACCATCAATTTTAACAATGATTTGAGTCCCTTTTTTCTCGACCACAATTTCATGCGTTTTGTCTCCCTTGCGAAAGCTCATCCGGTATCCTGGCCAGGTCGAAGGAAGCACGGGATGAACCGAAAACGATTCGCCGCGAAGCTGAAATCCAAGGATGTATTCCAGACAGACGCGATACAGCCATGCCGCAGAACCCGTATACCAGGACCAACCTCCGCGGCCAAGATGCGAAGGATGTGAATAGATATCGGCTGCCACAGCGTAGGGTTCCAACTTATAACGCCACGCTTTATCGAAGCTGTCGGTTCGCATGATCGGATTCATCATGTTGAATAGTTCGTATGCCTTGTCCGGCAATCCAATCTGGCAGTATGCGGCAATCAACCAGGCAACAGCATGATTGTACTGCCCTCCATTTTCGCGAATGCCCGCAGGATAGTCACGAATATAACCCGGATCAAATGCAGTGCTGCCAAAAGGAGGAGTAAACAACAACGCAAGTTGATGTTCCCTGAGAAACAGATTCTGCTCCACCGAATGCATCGCTTGTTTTGCTTTTTCAGATTCTCCGGCCCCCGAAAGAATCGACCAGCTTTGCGCGATGGAATCGATGCGCCCTTCTACACTATTCGAAGATCCCATGATAGTTCCATCATCATGAAAAGCCCGGAGGAACCATTGACCGTCCCATGCCACGGTGTGAATTGTGGCTTTTAGTTTTTGGCTTTGCTCTCTGTATCCTTCGGCCTTTTTGATCTCTCCACGTTTTTCACAAATGAGAGCAAAGTCGTTCAGGATTTTGATCAAGAACCATCCCAGCCAAACGCTTTCCCCGCGCCCTAAAATACCAACGCGGCTGAAACCATCGTTCCAATCGCCCGAGCCGATCAAGGGAAGTCCATTCGGGCCGAAACGTAAGCTGTAATCAATCGCGCGCAAGCAATGCTCAAACAGGGAGCCTTCTTCTTCAGAAATTTGCGGTTCAAAATACGCTTCAGCTTCTGAAGGTTCCAGAGCCTTTCCTTTCAAATAGGGAATTCTTTCATCCAGAACAGACCAATCTCCGGTTAGAGAGCAGTAAAAATTGGTGCAGTAGGGGAGCCAGAGCAGGTCGTCGGAGAATCGTGTCCGGACACCTTTCCCGGTTGGCGGATGCCACCAGTGTTGCACGTCCCCTTCTTCAAACTGATGCGAGGCCGCGCGAAGCAAATGCGCTTCCAGCAAATCAGGACGCGGATAAGCAAGAGCGAGCGCATCTTGAAGCTGATCGCGGAATCCATACGCGCCGCCACTTTGATACAGCGCCGATCGCGCCCAGAAACGGCAAGATAACGCCTGGTGTAAAAGCCAGCGATTCATCAGAATGTTCAAGGAAGGATCCGGAGTCTCTACCTGGATTACCCCCAGAGTTTCATCCCAGAAGTTTCGCACTTGCGCGAGAGCGTTTTCAGTGGCCGCAGGATCGTGGTATCGATTCAACAAAGTCCGTACTTCGTTCAAATCGGTCCCTTCCCCCAGCAAAAAGATAAATGTGTGTTCGGAAAATGGCCTCAGTGCGATTCCCGTTTGAATTGCGGCACAGGGATCTAATCCTGGACCGGTCCGGCCGGAAAGATTTTCCCGATGCAATGCAGCGGGATCTTTGACGGATCCGCACGGACCCAGAAATTCATTTCGATCCGCAGTGATTGTCCGCTTTGCATCGTTGACGGCTGCAAAAGCGATGCGCCCGGCGAATTCATTGTTATAGGGATTGCGAAATAATAGAGCTCCGCTTTTACCGTCCACAGAGCTGTTTACATAATGGGCCGTGCGCTCCCTATGCGTTCCCAGCACCATCTCTGCGTAGAAAGTTGCCGAAATCTGCCGCGTTCGTCTTGTTTGATTCCTAATTGTCAGGCGGAGAATTTTTATTGAATCTTCAACCGGAACATAAACCTTGAACCTCTGCTCAAGCCCGTGACTGCCCGTTTCGAAGGTGGTATAACCCGCGCCATGTGTGATTTCGTATTTTCCATTTCCTGGAACCGGCTCCGGGGTGACGGACCAGAAATGTCCTGTTTCTTCGTCCCTTATATATATGGTGGAGTCGACCGGATCACAAACCGGATCGTTGGAAAAGGGAGTCAGGCGGTTTTCCCGGCTGTTCACCGACCAGGTCATTCCTGCTCCCTGTTCGCTGATCTGAAAACCAAATTTGGAATTACTGATCACATTGATCCAGGGAGCCGGCGTCGATTGGTTTTGTTTCAAACGGATTTTGTATTCCTTTCCATCCTGAGTGAAGCCGCCAAAACCATTGGAAAGGACTAATTCCGGTTCGTGGATGTTGAACGGAGGATCCTCCATGGGAAACATGGATTTAACCACGTGAGGTCCGGGAAGAGCGTCCTTCTCATCAGAGCGCAATAACTGGCGTGCGAGACTTCCGCGCTGTGCATGAATTTCTGCGCGCGCCACAGTCCGCAATAGGACACGCTCCTCTTCATTTAACAAATCCAGCCGCAAGACAAAAACTCCTCCGCGCACATTCAATAATTCACGCGCTGAACTCGTCCGAATGAGCAGGTGAAGCTCATCCTGCAAATCCTGGAAATAGCTGGTGGGGAATTCATTGAGAATGACAAGATCAACAACCAGACCTTTCATTCGCCAGTATTCATGGGCTTGAAGAATCTGCCGTACGATCGGAAGGTCATTTTGTTCTTCCACGCGCACCAAACAGATCGGAAGATCTCCGGAAATTCCGAAATGCCACAAAGCTCCCTGCGTTTTTTTATTCCGTTCCAGAACAGAAGGTCTAGGACGCAAAGAAGGACTCGAAAAAATGATTCGACCAGCCAATCTCTGATAGAGGTCCGCATCTTCGCGGGTCAAAGAAAGTTGACGGAGCATCACTTGAGCGTGGGCAGATGCCAATTCAAAAGCCCGGGCAACAGAACGAAATTCGCGGTACCGTTGGATCAAAGCAATCACTTCTTCGCGCGTCTGACCTACCATTGTGATGTAAGCAAGTACTTCCCGGCTGTAGGGCGCAATCTTTATCGTCCGGCGAAGACTGAAGATGGGATCGAGAACTGCGCCGGTGGTTCCGGAGAGCGGTTCATCCCTGACAATCGACTGCGGATCTTCTAACGAACGATTGCGTCCAACAAATCGGCTCCGGTCCGTTTCAAATTGCAGTTCGGTATGTCCATTCTCTTTTTCAAGTGTCAGCAGGTGACCGGCCCAGAGTTCGGTTTTATTTCTTGAATCGGTTTCGCGTCGGGCAATCAATGCTCCTAATTCCGGAACAAATTCCGTTTGAATGAACAAATTGCTGAAAGTATGATGGGCCAGATCATTCACAGCCAGTGTCAGAATGACTTCAGTGTAGCTTGTGATTTCAATTTCAACCGGCACCGAGCCAGTGTTTACGATTGTTAAACGCCGCACTTCCGCATTCTCATCGGGGGAAACAACCGTATCGTAGTGAGTTTCAATCACACGATCTCTTCTCCGATATTCGATCCGGTCTTCTGAGAAACTGACGTTGAATCCGGCCGGGAGCTTTCTTACCGGTTGGAATCCTGCCGACCATACCTCGCCGCTGTTTCGGTCCTTCAAATAAAAGAATGTCCCAGTTGCATCTAACGTGGGATCTTCACGCCAGCGATTGATGCGGATGCCGCTCCATTCACTATATCCGGATCCGCTGGTGGACATCATCACGCTGTATCTTCCATTGGAAAGAATTTGAGTTCGCGGCGGACTGAGGTAGGGTGTCTGAAACTCTCTTGCCACCCCCGGTTCCTGAATTCCAAACAATTGTGGACGTTCATCCACGGTTTTTGTTCGCCGGAGTCCCGCTGTTGCAGGCATTCTTTCCTGAACAAGCAGATCAATCGCTTGAATAGAAGGATCCGAATGAAACCGTTTCTGTATAACGCGCTCATGAAGGAGATTGTTCAGCGCAACGAAGGACATACCCAGATGATGGGCCATAAAGGCTTTTATCATCACGTACCTTGAGCCTTCCGGAACTCGTTCCCGTGTGAAATCGATGGATTCGAAAAAACCAAATCCCCCGCGGGCGCCCATTTTCTCCAGATGTTCCAGATTTTTACGCGCCGCATTGGGAGTAACCATGGATGCCAGAAAGGTTGCGTAAGGTGCAACAACAAGATCTGCTTCCAGCCCGCGTTTCAATCCAAGCCAGGACACACCAAATGGCCCGTATTGATAGTTCATGGAGGCGTCGCGCCGGTTATAGGCGGATTCGGAGATACCCCAGGGCACTCCTTTCAGGCGCCCGTAAGCCTGGTGGACCTGCACCGCTTTTTCGTACGTGTAATCCCACAGTGTTCCACTTTCATTCCGAATGAAAAGCAATGGCATCAGGTATTCGAACATCGAACCACTCCAGGAAGCCATCAAACGATAAGGACCGCGCACAGTCATTGTTCGACTCATCCGGAACCAGTGCGATTGCGGAACATCTCCTTTGGCGATTGCGATAAAACTGGTCAGTCTGGATTCCGAAGCGAACAGATCGTAGTAAGAAGAATCCAGTCTTCCGTTGGTCACGTTAAAACCAATGGAGAATAATCCACGGTCTTCGTCATAAAGAAACCGGAAATCCATTTCCTGAACAAGTGTTTCCGCTTCCCGCGCGATCGATCGAAGCCTTTGTTTCAAATCTTGTGGCCTTTCAAAATCCGTAAGATGGCTCGCCACGGTTCTTCGGGCAGATTCCAGCCAGTACTCGCATTCAGAATCCATTGGCCCCATTTGTGTTAATTGTGATAAGACCTTTTGCAGCCATATCAGCAAATCTTCTTCTGATATTTCGGACGCAGGATTTTTTAAGAATCTTCTGACTTCCCTCCGAATCGTTTGAACTTCGGAAACGGTTGTGGCTGAGATGGAGGGCTTTTGCGATTTTGTCCAATTCAAAAATCCCGTTAAGTCATCGGCGATTCCTTCCAATCTTCTGCGCGGGGGCGAAAAAAGTTCTTTTTCTTTGAGAACAAATTGCCGCAAGGTGAGAAGGGCGCCGGCTAGATTACCGCTGTCCACCGTGGATACGTATCTTGGCTCGAGCGGTTTCAAGGTAATCGTGTCATACCAGTTGAATAGATGTCCATTGAAAGTGCTCAGGCGGGTCAATGTGCCGAGAGTTGACTCCGTGCGCTGAACAAAATCAGCGACTCCGATGTAACCGAAATCAAAAGCAGAAATATTTGCCAGTAAAGCAAAACCAATATTCGTGGGAGAAGTGCGATGCGCAATCAGGTCTGCAGGATCTTGCTGGAAATTGTCGCTGGGCAGCCATTGATTCTGTTCATTCACAAATGTCTCGAAATAGCGCCAGCATTCACGCGCATAGGAGCGCAGGGCATAGCGTGTGTTTAGTGGAATTTCCCTGATCTGTACGTGTATGGTGAGGCCGGTCAACCAGGCGATGGTGGGTGCGAACATCCAGAAAACAAGAACGGGCGCTGCAAGATTCCAAACGTCTGATTTCGTCAGGACGACGAATAAAGACGCTATCAGTGTGAGAACAAGCGAACCCCACATTCTTCTGTGGTATCCACCCAGGCTTTTGCTTCGGGAACGTTCAGCTTGAGCGGCTGTAGTCCATTCCAAAAGTTTTTTTCCGCGAACATTCCGGAAACTTGTCCGAATGATTGCATCTATATGAAGAAGCGCATCGTTCGCCAGAAACGTAATCGACAACAGAACCTGTGTGAATGCGAGGCCCAGGGAGGCGCGGACGTTTCTCAGATGATCGAGAAACAGAATGCCTTTGAAACTACCCACAAATAAGCTCAAAAGCGGAATCAAAATGGGGGCGGCCATAACGACAACGGAAAAAAGAGTCCAAAAGAGGGAGCTGCCCGGCAGGAGAATCCAGCCCAAAAGAAAAAAGATAAGCACGAGAGGAGATACGAGACTCCGGCGAATATTATCGAGTAGTTTCCATGCGTTTAATGCGGAGATAGAATGCTTCTCTTTTGAAAAAAATGAATCCAGCAACCAGAATGCAGCCTGCCAATCGCCTCGGACCCACCGGTGATTTCGCAGGCTGTAAGCCGTGTAATCGGAAGGATGATCGTCAAACAATTCGATATCACTGACAAGACCCGTTCGAGCAAATGCTCCTTCCACGAGGTCATGACTCAGCAGAGTGTTTTCCGGAAAACGACCGTCCAATGTGTCATGAAACGCGCGCAGATCATAGATTCCCTTGCCGATGAAGCTTCCTTCGCCGAATAAATCCTGATAGACATCTGAAACCGCTCTTGTATAAGGATCGATTCCGGCCGGTCCGCTAAAAGCTCTGGCAAACAAACTTGTATTTGCGCTGCTAAGCGTGTGGCTGACGCGCGGTTGTAAGATCCCGTAGCCCTTCACAACTTTTCTTGCGTCTGGATCGATCAGGGGCCGGTTTAAAGGATGAGACAGAATGCCGATCAATTTTCGTGCGGATCCGCGCGGCAAAATCGTATCGGAATCCAGAGTGATGACGTATTGAATGTTTTTAGGAACGTCAGTTGGTTCGAAACTTGTGTGATCCTTTCCAATCAACAGCCTGTTGAATTCTTCCAGTTTGCCCCGTTTCCGTTCCCATCCCATCCATTTTTCTTCTGCAGGATTCCATTTCCTGATCCGGTGAAAGAGAAGAAAGCGCGATTCTGTGGGTCTTGGATATTTACGGTTGAGCAGAGCGATTTTGTCTTTTGCTTCTTGCAGCAGACGATCGTCATTGGGAGTGGTCGGTGCGTCCGCATCGACGAAATCGGTCAGAAGCGCAAAATCCAGCTGGTCCTCATGGTTCGCAAGATAATGGAGCTCAAGCCGGGAGCACAGTTCTTGAATTTCTTCGGAGGTGGTGAACATGCTGGGAAGCGCAACGATTGTTCTGAGTTCCTGCGGTATTCCTTTCTTGAATTCCAGACGTGGCATGTATTCCGGCCGGAAAAACAATGTCACAAGCCAGTTTGTAATCGTCAGTGCAATTGCGCTTGAGGGAATAAGCGCAAACAGAAAAATGAAAATACTCCAAACGGGACTTTGTGTCTGAAGAAAAACATATCGCGCGAGTGTTACGGTCAGGCACAGGGTCATCAGAAGAAAAACTCCCTGATAAAAAAGCATGGGATGGCGCAATACAAATCGTTTGATGCGCAAAACTCTATCGGGCACAAACTTTGTAAGTTTTTCCACATCGGCCCGCCCTTCATCCAGAAGATAAAAACCGACATGTTTTTTCCGTTCTTCCGAAGCTTTTTCACACAAACTGATGGCCAGCTGCGCAACCTCTGTCTCAGACGCTTGTGAGTGTTTTGCAATCTGCTCAATCACATGCCTGTAGCGATCGCGGGTTGAGAAATCACATTTTTCGTAATAACCGGCGGGATCGAGCCGTAAAATTCTGTCGACCTCACTAACCGAATCGATGAAGTCAGGCCAATCTATGCTCGCAAGCACCCGAATACTGACTATGGCATTGCTGATGGAAAGACGGCTGTTAGCGAGATCCTGATTGTTCAGCCAAAGAAGGTCTTCGAGATTCTTTCCGCCCTCGCTGAGCTGATCCCTTAAGCGTCCGAATAGTACGGCGTCTTTTTCGCGCAGACGCAACAAAAGTCTTACGACATAAGAATTACTAAAACCTTCGATTTTCAAAATCGGATCGGTCGCGGATTCAGTGGAGAGTTGTTCCAGGAACGAATCTGCCTGATCTGCATCCTGGCAATTTGTTTCAGCGCAAACCATCAAACGTGTAATGTTTTCTATCAAAACGATGCGCAAAAAAATTGCAAGAGCCCAGAGCTCACCCGTGGTAAGAAAAGACACCTTTTGAAAGGCGCAAATAAATTCTTTCAAAATTCCGGAATCGATTTGGCTATCTGTATGAGCCACCAATTGAAGAGACGACTCATAAACGCGGACCTGACCGGCCGCCGGGCCCGATGCATAGACCGGTAATTCAGCATAGTACCTGGGGGATAGATCTTCCAGAATTCCACGCACCTGTTCCATGATCAGATAAAAATTATCAAGAAACCATTCTTGTGCGGGGGTCCTGTATGCCGGCTCCTGTCTGGCTGACAATCGCTGATAAAGATTTTGCAGAAGTTCGCGGTTTCGTTTAACGCGTTCCAGATGTTCAAACTTGGGCCGTTTCTGGGTTTTGACAGGATACTGTGCCCATTCTTCCGCGAGATGGATGAGTTGTTCAATACTATAAAGTTCGGACCGGATCGGATCTGAAGGCGAAAGGCGAGCCTCTACTGTAGACAATCTTTTTTCCCACCAACATGAAACTTAAGTTTGTGTAATAGACGTCGCCCCCTCCTGATTCAGGAGGGGCTTCGTCTTATGAAAGATAGATACCCAAAGTAGACTAATCCAATACGAATACCGCTTGAGCAGATGAATCTTCCGCTAATTTTGTTGCGGACAGGTACGATCCTGAATTTCAGCACGTTTTTTCTTAAAGGCGGCTGCCCAGTCATCAGCTGTGATTTTTCTACTGACTCCCTTTTCTTCTTCGATCGCATCTTCCAACTGGTCGATCCGGCCAACACGGAAAATGTCACGAATCTGTTGGTCGGATAATTGGGCAAGCAGATCAGCCAGAAATTTTCTTCCTTCTTCGGTGATGATCGGATCAGTGAGACCCTCTTCGCCCGCAAGATGGGAACTCGTGATATTGCCGATGCAATGTCCTGATCCCATCTTTTCACGAGTCTTTGCCTCAAGAACTGTGTTCCAGATTTCTTTCGATTCCCACGATTTCAAATCAACTCTGCTGATGCTCATTACATTCAAACCGGAACCGAAAGTTGCGCCAAGATCCTGTACCATCAACACCGGTTGCTTGCAGAAACCTTTGCCGTCTTGATCAGGGTCCGTAATGTGCTCCGCATAGCAAGCAATCCGCTGGTTGTCCGGTTTTGCATCCGCGTGTTGAACAAATACTGACAGCAACCGCAGCCCATCCAGGTGACTTCGCGGAGCGCCCCCTTCCTCCGATTTCACCTTTTCCAATTCTGTCCAGGTCCACCCTTGATCTTCTTTTTCTTCGATCACTTCACCGGGGAAGTTCCGTTCGATCACGGCATCTTTAAAAATGAAAGTTCCACGTTTGCCTTCTTCCGGTTTAAAAGGATTCTCCGGACAATTGCGGCACTTCACTTCCACCGGATAAACGGCGTCCGAGTAGAATCCAAGAGCCCAGAAGAGACGGCTTGCGGCGGCTTCAGCGTATATCTCTTTGTTCTGTTCTCCGTACTTCACACGCACGATAGGACCCTTCGAAGTTTTACAAAGAAATTTGGGCCATCTTCCTTTTAATTGTTCTTTGGGTTCTATGTATTCGCATTCGACTTGCGAATTCAATGGCACAGAGACTTCGTTTTGGGGGCCAGCAAGGATATCCATTTTTGCAACATCCACAGCTTTCCATACCTGGCCACGGCGGAGTGCCTCTTCTCGAAAATCTTTGTTGATTTCGAGTTTAATCTCCGCTTCCAGGGCAGCGCAGACGAGAAATGCAACAATGAATAGATACTTCATACAAAGCCTCCGGGAGCGTAACAGCCGTTCCGCTGATCGACTCCGGAAAATTTTCAGGCTACTCCAGCAAGGCTTCCCGCATACAGCGATCTTGCCTTGTTGCTCTGCCGTAATTTTTCGAGTGCCTTTTCCTGAATCTGGCGAACACGTTCTCGTGACACTCCAATTCTTTCGCCAATCTGTTTCAGGGTCAGACATTTTTCCTGATCTAATCCGAAACGCAAATTCAAGACTTCGCGTTCATTTTCTCGCAACTGTTTCATCGCATTCCGCAAATCCTGTTTGAGAGCGTCCCGCATCAACCCATCTTCGGCGGTGAAGCCGTTGGTTTGCGGCAATAAATTCTCCAACACACGGTTGCTTTCCCTCATCGGTTGATCCAGCGATAACGCTTCTCCACCGACTTTTAATATTTCTGTCAGTTCCTCAATGGTAAGTCCGACTCCGCCTGCAATGTCATGTAAGGATGGCTTGCCGTTGAGATCATTTGCGAAACGGGAAGCCGTAAGGCCAACCTTGTAAAGCATGTTGTTTACCTTCAAGGGCAAACGCAGCGGATGACTCATATCTGACAGAACAGTCAGAATGGATTGCCGTATCCACCAGATTGCATAAGAAATGAATCGAACGTTTCGATCCGGATCAAATCTCCGCGCCGCTTCGATTAAGCCGAGGTTACCCTCATTGATCAAGTCCAGGAAAGGAACGCCGTAGCGTCTATATTTCTTAGCGACCTTCACGACAAAGCGCAGATTGGATTCCACCAGCTTCTGAACAGCCGCCTCATCGCCCATTCTCGCGCGATATCCCAGTGCCCGTTCTTCTTCGACAGTAAGTAGTGGGATCATCGAGATTTCATTCAAGTAAGACTGTAGTGTTTGTTTTGTGTTGTCTTCCTTTACCGCTTTCCGTTTTTTCAATCCCATCGGGTCTGAACCTCCTATGTCATTGATGAACTAGTCCGAGAGTACACGTCTCGACGACCGGTCCGATATCGCAAAGAAAAGATTTTCATTGTCGTACAAATCGACAACCAGTGTGTCGTAAAACTTACGACGTGATATGTAGTAGCTGAGGTTCCTTTTTATTCGGATATTTCTGCAACAACTTCGCCTGTCGTCTCCGAATCATTCAGGCGCAACGCAACATCTCCCTGGGAGATGATTCCGATGATTTTGTTTTCCTCATCCACTACTGGAATTCTGCGGACCTGATTGGTAGCCATCGCGTTTATGGCCTCCGTAACCGGGTCTTCCGCATGGCAGACAATCACGTCAGTCGACATCACATCGCCAACGCGTGTCTCCGCTGGATTCAAATTGCACGCGACCGCTTTCACCGTAATATCGCGATCCGTTATGATTCCTATAAGTTTTTCGGAATTTTCATTTTCCACAACAGGGAGGGACCCCACATTCAGGTCTTTCATCGCTTGCGCAGCTTTAACCACGCCGTCTCCACTGAGACAACAGAAAGGGTCAACGGTCATCACATCCCGGCACTTTTTCATAGCACACCTCCTACACGTAAAACTTACCCTTCCTCTGAGGAGGCGGGTATCGAAATGGAGGCAAGACTGTTGTCATGATCCATCCGGCGGGGAGTAGAAGAACTGCGACATTCAAATCTTCACCAACGACATAAAGCCACTTGTTTCATGGACATACAAAAGTACCCGGCAAGCTCATCATTGATTGCATTGGAGGAAACAAATGCCACGTAACACTTTTCATAGCTTGCGAAATATTTTGGGGTGCCGCCAGCAGGTAGATCCGGAAATTGCCGTGCGGGCGTTAATGGCAACCGTTTTTACGGAATGCTGCAATGATTGCAATGAAAAATTGCGAGATGCCGATTTCTTAAAGGCATTCGAACACATGGTGGATGAACTTTTACATGTGCAGCGCCTGAGCCGCGTGGCATGAGAGAGGTTTAGGATTCCAGAGTTGAAGGGTTCAAAGGTTCAAGGTTGGGGACCTTTGAACCCTGTTTTTATTTGAGGGCCAACAATTCTGCGCGGTCCACTCGAGCCGCCCGGCCTAGTTTATTTAGTTCATCTTCATCCATGATCTGGCGCGCGAGTTGAAAGATTCCCTTTTCTTCCTCCTGAATGTGATGTTCCACATTGACCCGTAGCTCGGCCAATTTGTACATCCATTCATTCGAATTCTTTGGTTCCACTTCCAATTCTCTTAATAAATCCTCAACGATGGAATGCTCCCTGAGTGATTCCTGTATAAAATCAGCGGCTTCTCCCTTCAAGGCAGGATAAAATACTGCCTCTTCCATGTGGGTATGAATTTCGAGTTCTTCTTTGAGAACGTCGAATAACTCGGATCGTTTTTTTGCCGCACGGTTATTCGTTTCGGATAGGCGCGTAAATAGGAAAGAAACTGTCCTATGATCTTTTTCAATCATATTCAAAATGCTCATGTTCACGCCTCCAAGGTTGTTCGGACTTACGTCCTATTTTGCAAAATAGTGCCGGTTTGATGCCGATTGCAACCCCGGGCGCCTTCGATGCGGCGAAATGTATGACAGAGAATTGGTTAGAATTGCGTTGATTTCAAAACTCACCCATCCTTACTTTGCAAGTGAGGTGAACAAACCAGAAAGGAGAATAGAATAATGATGAATGAAAAAAATAAGACGATCTGGGAAATTCCGCCTCGCGAACCGATACCTCGTCAGGAAGTTCCCAGTCATGGTACTGATCATCCTGAAAGACAATCTGAAGGTACTAATGAAAGCCGGCATAAATCAGACAGCCAAAAGCGAAACGCCAAACGCGCTTCCAGGGGATCATCTTAGCTAAGCAAATTTTGTTTAGAACTGAGCCGGTCTCAAGCCGGTTCCGTTCTCAACACAATTTTGAGAAAGTGAGGTAGTTATGTTGTGGACAATTTTCGTGATTCTCCTGGCACTCTGGGTGCTGGGTTTTGCAACCAACGTTGCAGGTGGTTTGATTCATCTGCTTCTCGTGATTGCTTTGGCTGTGCTAGTGATTAACCTTCTTTCCGGAAGACGGGCGGTTTGAACAGGGGCGCGAAGTTCGCGCCCTCCCCTTTCTTTTAAAGTGACGAGTGACCAGTGGCTAGAGACCTAGACAC
>JBKKAT010000336.1:0-3005 GCA_046714535.1 Acidobacteriota bacterium
AAGAAGTATTGAGGAGTTTCAAAGAGTCAATCCGCCGGATCTTAAATTATTACGGTCCAAAGGGATCACCGTTGAATTCGTGACGTTTAATGTAAATCCCGCCATTCCCGGATTTGGAAAAAATCCATTGCTCGATATCAATTTAAGAAAAGCCTTGGGGCATGGCATCGATCGGAATGAAATTATTCAAACTATTTTTTCAGGTTTCGCAAGACCGGCTACTCAGCTGGTTGCGCCCGAGATTTTCGGATACGACCCCAATATACGTCCGCCTGAATTTAATCCAGGCGAAGCAAAAAGGTTGATTCAAGAAGGAGGCTATGCGAACCTCGAACTTCCTATCCATACTTTAGAAGGGGGGAGTTATCGTTTTGAAAATTCCATCATCCAGCAATGGAATCGAATTGGAATTAAGGCTTCTCTTCGCAAATGGAAAGATGAAATCGAAATGAACCATGCCTTGAATTCCGGTGCATTTGCGATGTCCCTTAGCGGTTATGTTTGTACCAGCGGCGATGCCGGCGAACTGCTCAACTTTGGATTGCATACCAGAACGGATCTGCCCAGTTATGGTAAGGGAAATTACGCAAACTACAGCAATGCTGAAGTGGACAGGATGATTGAGGAGAATTTGCGGGTACTCGATGTAAAAACTCGGCTGGAAATGATTCAACGGGTGCTGAAAATTGTAAGTAGGGAGATCCCCTACCTGCCCATTATCATTCGCGATGATGCTTATATCGTGTCAAACAGGATTCACTGGGTACCGCCCGTCAGCGGCGATCTCATTATACGCACCATTCGATATCGCTGATTCTATTCACCATTCAATTTTGCGAGTTCTTCCTGACTTTCTTTGAGTTGTTTTTTCAGGGAGGCCACTTCTTCTTCCGGAGCCTCACTTTCCAAAGCTTTCCGGTGCACAAAATCAAGAGCGTTAATCAGTTGCTCCAGCATGATTTTGCGATCGTTGATGGAAAGCTTTTGCGAAGCACGGGCCCTGTAGTGCGCCAATCCCTTCCGGGCTTTGGACAGCTCAATTTCAGTATCTTCTGCCGGAATCACTTTATTCTGACGTTCCAGTTCAGCAAGCCATTCCGCAAGAGCCTTTTCCTTGGAATCCGAAGGAGCCGCTGTTTTCTGCCCGCCCTGGGCAGCATTTCGATTCTGCCTGGCAAGATCCGCCAGGGTATTCGGCTCAGTAGTATCCGCCGGCGGCTGAGTTGGCTCGCTGTCTACGGCCGACAACTCAATGCTTTTTACATCCGATTCCGACAGATAACCTGCATTCAACTGTTTCATGCGCTCCAGATCCAAATCCTTTTTGAGGAAGCGCAGCCGAGTGCCTGCACTAACGATGGATACGGATGTTTCATCTTCGTTGGACAGTTTGCCCTCGATGATTTTTCCGTTCTTTTTCACGACAACTTTAAAATCAGCAAAAGAGAGAACGGGAAAAGCCAGAAGCGCAACCAGTGTTAGGACGCAAAAAATGGTTCTGTTTGACATAAAACAAGGATAATGATTCTATCGCCTTACTGCAATTCCCACCACTTCGAAGCGGGCGTTCCGCAACAGCGGACCAGATCCGACGAAAGCGCGTGCCGGGAAATCTTTGGAAAAATAACTTCTGTAGATTGCATTGAATGGCTCATAGAGATCCAGATGGGGGCTGAATACCTGGACATTAACCAGATCATCCATCGTCATTCCAGCCGCCTTCAAAGTGGCCTTCATGCCATCCAGAATCAGGCGAACTTCCTGATCAACTTGTTCCGGGACTTTTCCAGTTTTTGGATCCAGCCCAAGACGTCCTGCGAGATAAAGAGTATCTCCAACGAGAACCCCATCGCTGAAGGGAAGTTGAGCGTTGTGTTCCGGAAGATTGATGTAGCGCTGGGATGGCGCTTTTTGGGAATAAACGAACAGGCTTCCGGACAGAATCAAAACTAGAACGAGAGTAAAGTGCAAACGATTCATTCTTCCTCCAGGCGCAAAGGCGTCAAAATGTTTAACTGCGTGTAAGAAGGGAGATGTGGAGATAATTGAGATATGGAGATCAAAAAATTAGAAAAGTCTCCTCATCCCCAACATCTCCTTATCCCCCTTTCTTACACAGGTGGCTAATCGCGTGGATACCGGTTCAGAAGAAGGATCAACTCTTTTCCAGATGCAGGAACAGGGCCCCCTTCCAACAACAATTTCTTTTCATTGACTCTGCGACCGTACAGGTCTTCATTGTCTCCACGATCC
Organism: Acidobacteriota bacterium; assembly: GCA_046714535.1. Classification (GTDB taxonomy): domain Bacteria; phylum Acidobacteriota; class HRBIN11; order JAKEFK01; family JAKEFK01; genus JAKEFK01. The sequence goes on from JBKKAT010000336.1 coordinate 2,254, forward strand.
GGCTTCAATACGGATCCGGAAATGGAAACGCCGGCAAATAGTCCGCGGCTTCTCGCATAACAAAGGATCTCTGCCCTCATCTTAGCGTCCGTTGCCGCGACCGCAGTACGCCCTTTGGGTCCCGCGGCAGCCGTCCCATCAACGCCAATAGTAAATTTGCTCTCCAACAATTTCTGAATTCCTTTCTTGTTCATGATCAGCAAAAGAAGATCGGTTGCTGACCCACCAACCTGCAATCCCCAGCTTCCACCTTTAATGGAAGCCATCACGGGAGGCGTCCAACCGGTTTCTGTGCGGCATACGATGCAGCCTTTGCCATAATTGCCGCCGATTCCGAAAGCAGCCTTTTTCATAGAGGGGATGATCACCACACATTCAGCATCTTCCAGAAGATCCTGCGGAATTCCTTCCGGTATATCCAGAATTTCTTGCAATACTTCCGTCGAGTTTCGAAGCCGTTCGACCTGATCCCGTTTGGATCCAAAGACCGGAACCACAAAGGTAAGAATTAACGAGAAAGCAAGCAGTTGTGTTTTCATATGTTCCTCATCGCTCCTATTAACATTATGTACGACTCGCCGATTGGCAACTTTGCTTTTTAGATGAATTGAAGGAGCAAAGACCACTTTCTTCTGCTAAACTAAATGAAGCAATATTCACCGGGCGAATGCCGATAATCAAACGGGAGGAAATATGAAAGCCGGCAGATCTGTGGATGGAATTGTTTATCCGGATGTGGGACAGCAGATCAG
>JBKKAT010000337.1:0-6225 GCA_046714535.1 Acidobacteriota bacterium
GGTACATTCGAACCACATCCAATCCCCACGTTTGTTCCCTGCTTCCTCTTGGAAACCGCAAAGAACGGAACGGGATCAAGAATTCCACCGTGTAACCATCTGCATTGATCTTGCCGGCGGAATCCCAAATCGCATCCCAGGTCGAATCTTCAACGCGAGCAACATCATCCTGGAATAAATCCATTTGCACGCCCAACGGATTCACAAAAAATTCGAATGCGCGACGATCATCATTGAAGGTATCCAGCACCACTCCTACAAAATCGTCCTGAAAGGCTAAATCTCTGTCCGTGTAATGCGCGCGAATTTCAGAGGGATCCGGATCCTGCGCTCGAAATGCGACGTAAATTGCATCGTTATCGTAAAGCATGAAACATTCCGTTCGGACGGAAGGCTTTATGTTTTCACCGGGCCGCGTTTCGTATTCAAGCTCAAATTTCAGAGCATTTTGCCACGCAGGCTCATCCAAAATTCCATCTATGTTGATGGGACCATCGGCACGCGTGACCCGAAGCTGAGCAGCTTCTCCATCGAGACAAAAAACGACACAAAGAAGTCCTAAACAAAAATACCTCTTCATAATGGCTAATCAGTGTAACTCAACTAGACGGCGTTTCCTCGCAAATGGTTGGCAAGCGGGTTATATTTAGCGGGAACAGAATGATGATTCGAATACTGCTCATTTCTATGATTCTACTCGGCGCGGGTTTGGAAGCGTCCGAATTGCAGGTTTCGACCACCAAAAACTTACAAGGCATTTTGATCGAGATCTCCGAAGTGTTTGAAAGCAAAAACGACGGATGGAATGTGGAGCTAAGGACCGGCAAATCGGGTGAGCTGACGAAATTAATTGCGAAGGGCAGAAGCACCGACGTTTTTTTGCTGAGCGATGCAAAAACGATTCGCGAGTTACAACAGAAGAAGAAGATTCAAAACGTCAAGCAATTCCTTGCTGATGATCTTGTGGTTGTTGGGCCGGCGACCTCGAAACTCGACATTACTGATCCAGGGAAACTTGCTTTTCCGGAGCTCAAAGGCATCGCACTTTTTGCTGAAAAAAATCCCATCGGAAAAATAGCCAGAGAATATTTGAAAAAAAACAAGCTAATGGATGCTCTCAATGCCAAGGTCTTAATTAAGAAGAACACGAAGGAAGTTCTGAATGCAATTACAAGTGCCCAGGCGGATTGGGGGATCGTCTATGCTTCCGATGTGGTTCATGTAAAAGGAATCAAAGTTCTCTGGAGGATCCCCGAAAAGGATGTAACATCACAGGTATACTATGTAGGAACGGTGACCAACAGCCAGAATCACGAAGGCGCTCTGCTTTTCTTGCAGACTTTGAATTCAACCATCGCAACCAAATTTTTTGAAAATGCCGGTTTCAGAGCACTGAAAAAATAGCGTCTAACGCAACCGGGCAACATAAATCTCATCAGCTACTGTTTTGAGTGTCGCAAAACAAACTTAAGTTGTTTGTCAGCGGGTAAATCATGACGGGTACTGAACAGACGCAGATGGTCGAAACCGTATACAGCTCAGAGTCGCGCCGTGTGCTTGCCACTTTGATCCGGCTGCTAGGCGACTTCGATCTTGCTGAAGACGCGCTTCATGACGCATTTGCAGCAGCCCTCGTGCAATGGCCGCGCGATGGCGTCCCTTCCAATCCGCGGGCATGGCTCGTTTCGACCGGACGGTTTAAGGCCATTGATGCTTTACGCAAGCGCGGACGGTTTGATGCATCGCTGAAGTCTCTGGCAGAAAGATTCGATGCATCCGGTGGCGATCCGCTCGAATGGAATGAGGAAAGCGTTGAGGATGATCGGCTGCGACTCATCTTTACGTGCTGCCATCCGGCACTTTCAGCAGACGCTCGTGTGGCCCTGACTCTGCGCGAAGTATGCGGACTCACTACTGAGGAAATCGCGCGCGCTTTTCTTGTCGCTCCGCCAACAGTTGCACAGCGAATCGTCAGGGCCAAAGCCAAGATTCGGGACGCTCACATTCCTTATCAAGTTCCATCAAAAGAGGATCTCCCTGAAAGGTTGGAAACCGTTTTGCCTGTGATTTACCTGGTCTTCAACGAAGGTTATTACGCAACTTCCGGGACTTCCCTGACCCGCTCCGACCTTTCGAGCGAAGCAATCCGGTTGGCACGATTGCTCGTCGAATTGTTGCCGGAACCGGAAGTCCTGGGACTTCTGGCGTTGATGCTGCTTCACGAATCGCGACGAGTCGCGCGCACTTCGGCTGAAGGTGATGTGATTTTGTTGGATGATCAGGATCGCTCGCTCTGGAACCGGGAGTTGATGAACGAGGGATCTACGCTGGTGGAACGCGCCTTAACTTCGGGTAGATTTGGTTCATTCACGCTTCAGGCTGCAATCGCCGCCGTGCATGCGGAGGCATCGGCTGCCGCGCAAACGGACTGGGCTCAAATCGTTGCCCTTTATGATGTGCTTTTGAAGGCCCAACCTTCCCCCGTGATTGAACTGAACCGGGCCGTCGCGGTTGCAATGCGGGACGGACCTGCATCGGGCCTGGCCCTGATCGATTCGATCCTTTTGCGTGGGGATTTATCGGATTATCAGCTGGCGCACGCTGCGCGAGCAGATTTGTGCCGGAGACTAGGGCGTAAGAAGGAGGCACGAAGCTCCTATCAACGCGCACTCAGTCTCACACAGCAAGAACCGGAGCGGCGCTTCTTCGAACGACGATTGAGTGAGCTGGATTGAAAGGAGCGCCGGCTTCTGGAGCGCCGGCTTTAGCCGGCCCTGCGCTCCTTTGTCGATTTGTTACTGAAGCGAACGACTAATATATGGATGCAAGAATTTCTGGGAGGAAAGATGAAGTATTTGTGCCTGGTCTACAGTGAGGAAAAGATCTTGAATGCGATGCCCAAAGACGAATCGGACAGCTTCATCGATGAGCATCTCGCTTTACGGGAAGAGCTTGAAGATAGTGGCCATTCGATTCAGGCCGAGGCCCTTCAATCCGTTCAGAATGCAGCCACAATACGCGTGAGAAACAGCAAGGTTTCTATCACCGATGGCCCCTTCGCTGAAACCAAGGAGCAGTTGACCGGATTTTATTACGTTGAAGCCAGGGATCTGAACGAAGCAATTCAAATTGCGGCAAAAATTCCGGCAGCACGAATCGGCAGTGTTGAAGTCCGGCCGATCAGAGATCTGGTTGCGGAAAGGAGTGGATCATGACAGCGAAATGGATCGCGGCAGCGCCCTACTTTCAGAGTGTGCTTCGCATCGTGGCGGCGTTCATATTCTTCTTCGGCGCCATGATGAAGATCTTCGCATTTCCAATGGCGATCATACCAGGAGGTGGGAAACTTCCGCTGATGTCGCAGGTGGGCATCGGTTCTCTGCTTGAGTTGGTTGGAGGAGCCTTGCTTGTTGTCGGTTTCTTCACGCGCCCGATCGCCTTTATTATGTCCGGAATGATGGCTGTCGCGTATTGGCAGTTCCATGCCCCGCAGAGCATCTATCCACAGGTAAACGGTGGCATACCGGCAATCTTGTATTGTTTCATCTGGCTCTATTTCTCTTCGGCCGGCGCAGGCCCCTGGAGCCTCGATGCAAAATTAAATAAATAGGAGTAACAACATGTTCAAAAATACAAAAGCATTCGGTAGTTTTTCAGTAAACGATCTTCAAAAAGCAAAGGAATTCTACGGTCGCACACTGGGGCTGGAGGTTTCCGAAAGTCCGGAAGGATTAGAGCTGCATATCGCAGGCGGTAACAGTGTGTTCGTGTACCCCAAGCCGGATCATACTGCAGCAACGTTCACGATCCTGAATTTCCCCGTAAACAACATTGATGATGCTGTCGATCAACTGACAAAACTTGGTGTACGTTTCGAGAAGTACGAAGGTGAAATGAAGACAGATGAAAAGGGAATTTTTCGCGGTGAAGGTCCCGAAATAGCCTGGTTTAAAGACCCAGCCGGCAATTTTCTATCTGTGCTTAAGACCGATCGAAAGGAGAATTGAAATGAAATACGTTGATGGATTTGTTTTACCGATCAAGAAGAAAAATCTGCAGGCTTATCGCAAAATGTCCGAGAAAGCTGGTAGAGTCTGGAAAGAACTTGGAGCATTGGAATACAGGGAATGCGTTGGTGATGATCTGAAGACAACTATGGGAGTAGCCTTTCCCAAACTTGCGAAAGTTAAGCCGAACGAGACAGTAATTTTTTCCTGGATCGTTTATAAATCAAAAGCGCAGCGGGATAGCGTTAACAAGAAGGTCATGAAGGATCCGCGAATGGCTGAGATGATGAATGATAAGAACATGCCATTTGATCTCAAACGCATGGCTTACGGCGGGTTCAAAACGATTGTTGATCTTTAAGGCTTAACGAGGCTTGTCACAATGTGGTGCGAGCGTCCCGCCCGCAAAGCTCCACGGACGAGACGTCCGCCCACTTTGTCCTGATATTGATATTTTTCCCAGGCAAGAATCAGATTGTCATACGCATCCTGATAACGATGAAGCGAAAGAAAGCCTCGACCAAGTGAATAGTGCCCGGGGCCATAAGCAACAACGCTTAAAATTTTCATCCGTTGACGAATCAACTCCAAACGATCTTGAACCTGCTTTTTGTCCGGTTGAATATCATGAAGAGGCAACAGGTAAGAGAAACGCATCACCGCTTCAATTCTTGTAACTTCCTGACCGAACTCTTGAAACAATTTTGCTTGTTGATTCGCCCTCAACTGAATGATCCCGGCAATGAAAACTGAAATAAGAATCGCAAGGAATGTATTTAGCGGAGGGAATGGAGTCTTGTTTGCGATCCAACAGGACGGCGTTCTGCTTCGGTACTTCCAACCCAGATGGCAAGCCGGCGAAAATATTGGGAACCGAACGGCGCATCGGGCACTGGTTGGCAGAATTTTCAAACAGTATTCTCAGCCGGGAACGATTCAATCTATGCAGTGAATGCGGATGGTTCAGTCCTGTGGTATCGATCGTTAGTAGGCTAAAATTAGATGATATTTGGTAGATAGACAGAATATTTTGGTGCGCAGGCTGGAAGCCGAAGCTGCCTGCGCACCCTTCGTCGTTTTATTGCCCCGGCACTTTTCCGGTTGGCGGCTTTATCTCTGTATAGTTTTGTCCATAATCAGTGGTCGAGCTCTTTTCGCCAAATTCTTGCTTCCAGTGCTGGCGAACTACGAATCGCATGCGCGCATCTTCGCCCTTTGTTTCGTTGAATCCCTTATCGTGACGGGAATCCCATTTGACATCCTGCATCTGATCGTTGTTTACAATGAATCCCTTTTTCGGGTCACCACCGTGTGGAAAAACTCCCGTAAAAACGTGGCCCGGGCCTGAACCATGCATGATATCGAACATCGGTTTGCCGTCTTTTTTGATGCCACCCAGGACACTCTCAGTTAAAGCTGAATAGCCTTCGCAGTCGATTAAACGTTTTCCGTCCTTGCCTAACGGTTGCTGGCCAAAGGAGGTATCAAGCTTTTTGGGATCGAGCTTTGGATCCCATGTAACCCCGCCCGGGTGACGATAGAAGGTCTTTAAATATTCACCGTATTCCTTTTTGATGTGCTCCGGACTTGCGCCCCGGCTCGCAAGTGTCTGAAAATAACCATTCGCCGCCTTCAAAGAGGGTGGGTTAGGAATGTCTGTTCCAATGACTCCGGACATCTTTGAGCAGTAATCTTTTTGCGCCTGACGTGCTTTGTTGGCATCCGCATCGCTGACAGCAGCCCCATCATTCTTAATATGCGTGGTATTCGGTCCTGTTTTGTATTCCTTCCATTTATCGCCCGCCTCAGCAGCGGCCACAGGATCACCAGGAGCAGCGTTTTGTGGCAGCCCATCGGCACGAAAATCTGACAAAGGGTCAAGGTTGTTCAGTTGTTTGGAACGAGTTTCCGAATCCTTTTTTAACTCGTCTCCGCTTTTACTCATGTTGAGGCTGCCGATTGTTGTCCCTACGTAGCCCTCATAGTCAAGGTTCGAAGTGATGGAATGGTACAAATGAGGCTGACTTTTTTCCAGCCATTTTATCGTTTCAGTGCTTTGCGGTTTGGTCTGATAATCTTTTTTGATTGCATCGTATTCGGATTTTGAGATTCCAGCGGCCCCATCCAATTTGGATTTGGTCGCATCAACAACTTTTGCTTTGACATCTCCTTGCATATCCAGCGCGGCGCGACGGAGATCCCCATCCATGGCATGCGC
>JBKKAT010000338.1:0-4064 GCA_046714535.1 Acidobacteriota bacterium
GCCTGATAAGCGTGAGGTCAGTGGTTCAACTCCACTTAGGCCCATCTTCCATTTCAATCACTTACGCGGGTCCCCTCAAACGCGAAGACCAATAAAAACTGATACAGCATCGGTTCATGATACGATGCCACCATCACAGGAGAGTATCCAATCACAGGAGAGTATCCAATGACCGAAATTAAGGGGACCAGATCCACGATCATCAAATCAAGCGAGACATCGGCCACTTCAGAAACAAAAACGACGAAAGGAACAAGCGAGACCAAAAATCGAATCACGAAGACACAATTGGACGAAACTGCATCGCAAAAGAAGGCTTCCCAGGATTTAGCTTCAGCAAGAAAAATGGATACGCAGATGCAATCCATTTCACAAAAGATGGATTTGCTAAAGGAATTATCCGCGGAGCAGAAAAAGCAACTTGAAACGGCTAAGCAAAAAGATGCTCAGTCTCAAGAATCGGACACCGATTCATCTAAGAAAGTTCCGAATTATGAATACTTAAAAATGGCCGGCGCTGACGGAATTTTAACTGAGAGCGAGTTGCAGGTTGCAGCGGCAGACAGTCAGAAATTGAAAGATTTCCTGAGCATTGTCTCCAACGGTCAGCTTTTGGGTTCCAGCGATGATTCGATCTCCAAAGCTAAACAGGAATACATGAAGAATCCCAGTGCCGGAACATTGAATAATGAACTGTTCAAGCTTGTTGCGGAATCGCAAAACGCGCCGGTGGATGCTGCGAAAGATGCTGGGTTAACAAATCCAAGCGACCTGTTGAAACTTGCCAGTGATCTGGCCATGCTCGGCACAGAAGATGTGGGCAAAAAAATGTCGGATGCCGCGACCTACAAGCAAATCAAAGAAAAGGGACGCGATTCCGTTCTTGCCGATGCATTCCGTGACTCTATGTCGCTGCCGGAATCCGCCAAGGGAATGAATTTGAAACAACTGATCGATGGGACTGCGGTCGCGCAGGATCTGGGAGTGGACCAAACGGATTCCGGATTTTGGGATAAAGTGCGCAAAGAGGGAATTGCGGGTGTGATCGATCAACATCGCAAAACTAAGGGCGAAGGAGGCGACGGTACGGGCGGCCGTACCAACAAAATCGTCAACAAGCCGTACGGACGTTTTGCCGGTAAGATTATTCACTCCGATCAATCCACCGGCAAATCACAACCGCACAACGCAGCCAGCAATCCTGTTCATACTCCGGACAACTCGCAACAAGGGCCAAACGCTACGAAAAGTAAATCTACGCAAAGTACTTCGCGGAATTTCTCAGACCGCCCCGAACGCCAAAGCCCTTCCTTTACGCGAGCGACGGGCAGTAAGCCGAGAAGCGATCAGCCGGCACAAACCACCAACAACGCATCTGCAACTCCGGCCGATCCTGATGCTCCTACGCAAGGGACTAACCCGCAGGGGGGCGCCGCAAATGTGTACGGCCCGGGCGAGGGCAAGCCTGAACAAACAGGAGTCGGCAACAGCTCCCCAGTGGGAACAGAAGCGGGTTCCGGTGCCGTAATTTCGGCGGTTGGATATGAACGTAACAGCGAAGGACAAATTACAGTTACGTGGCAACGAACCGGCGGCATGGATGGACAGGATGGTTTTTACAACACCACCTACACGCAAAACAATAATGGCACGTGGAGCTATACAGTTACAGACGCGATCACCGGTGAAGAAGTGAATAGCGGCACCGGCGATCCCCCTTCCGAAGACATCATCAATACCAGCACGCAAGAAGTCGGTGATGATGGAACGATTTATTTTCCAACCGAGGAAGAAGATGATGACGAAGGAAAGCCTTTGCCTGCCGGCATCGGATTTGATCGGCCGGACGTTGTGCGCAGGGGCGCATGGTCTATGCCGCACGATATCGATAAACCAGTTGATTACTTGCCGCCGGAGCTGAGGAACTCGCGTCCGGCCGTTGTAAGCGCAGGCGATGTTCTGCCGAAGAATCCAGGTAACGTCGATCCGGTCGATCCCGAGTTGCAGCAGACGCGAGTTGCAAAGGGCGGCATGCGCAGAAGCGACGGTTACACCGATCCGGCAGAAACAGGAAGCGGCGGGCGGTCAGGTGTGGATCCAAAGGACCAGCCACCCGGGCCAAGCCACGCGAAACGCAAACGCGGTTCTAATCGGATGCAACAAAACATGGTTGGCAATCGCAGAGGCCCGGGACGGTGAATTCTAAGCTCAGGGCTAGCATCCTTTTCCGTGGAATACCTCTCCGTTTCTAATTTTGACAAAATTTCCAAAAGTAGCATAATTACTACTTTCCGAAATTACTGCAGATAAGATGTCCAAAACGGCGGAGAGCTCAAGCGCTCTTCAAATCTAACATCTGCAATCTGAAAACTAGATCACGCCTGGGGCCATAGTTTAACGGGAGAACACGTGGTTTGCATCCACGGAATCGGGGTTCGATTCCCCGTGGCTCCACCAAATTTTAGTGTCTGTTCAAGTCTTCCATGGGAATGATTGTCCAGCGTTCGTATCCTTCCGATTGGTTGAGTGTTTCCAGAAGTTTCTCCACGCCTTGCGCAGATGTTTCTTCGATTGTGCCATCACGATCGTCCCTTACCTGACGTGTATCACGGATGTACTCAGACCATTTGGCATTTGCATCGGAGGAGACTTCGATCGCATTCGACTGTGCCTGCTGATAAATCAGATGCGCTTCCCGCATGCTTTTCAGCGCTTGATTCATTCGCTGCCGGTATACATGATCTGCAACTTTCCAGGAGGACCAGATTTCCCACATCAAAGGGAAATCCTGGCGGAAACTTGCGCGAGGCGCGAGGCATCCGGAAAAATAATAAATCCATATCCCATCTCCGACTGGACTCACCGCAATCATGGCGAGTCCTTCCACCGGTTTCTCTCCCACCATGGAAAGATGATGAATGTATGCGGCCGTTCCATTTGGATTCTCAACCGGTGTGTGTTCAACAATTCTCTCCAGTCGAACTGGTGGACTTCCGAACTGTTGTTGTTGCCACGCTGAGAGCTGCGGCACGATGTTTTGCGCCGCGGTAAGCGGATCTGTGTAAGGTGCGACTAGCGTGGGACGCGTATACAGAGACGATGCAGCTTCCGGTGTGTAGACTTGATACCAGATGCCCAGATCCACGCTCTGTCCGGAAGGCCCTCCGATGCTGACCATTCCCTGCTTTGCGCTACCAATAACCCACCCACTGGGAAGGCGAACGCTCCCGCTACCATCCGCAAGTTGCGCTTGATACCACTGAACATTTTTCCGCTCTTTGCGTGGGAAGTTCTGGCCCGCGATCTGAGAGAGTTCTGTAAAAGAACGATCGAAAGAAGTCGTGCGGTCTGTGAGCCATGCAATCTGTGCATTCGATTGGCTCGTTTGAACTTGAACGAGTGCGCGATACGATTCTTCGTTCTTCACACAGGCGACCAAAGCCTGTGCGGCTTGATCTTCACGGTCTGCAAAACCACTGATGATCACCGGACGTCGATCATAGTAGGAAGTCAAATTTTGCAACGTGCCCGAAAGCAGGGCCTTTGCAGATTTCGATCCTGTGATTTTTGCGATCAACACTTCGCCTGTTCCTGACTGCGCCGGAATCACGCGAAAATTTGAAGGAGCAACAAAATTTCTTTGTTGTTGTTGTGGCTCCCGCACCGGACGGGGCTCATTCGTGTTGAAGGGTCGATCACCTTGTTCCTGTGGTTCCGCTTGTTTGTTTGCCGATTGTGGTTCCTGCTTGCCCGTGAAGAATTCCCGTACACCCGGGACTTGTGTCCACAACAAGTAACCTCCGCCTGCCGCAAAACACAAACCTATGAGTAACACTCCGCATCCAACGGCTATCCAGATTCCATATTTTGTTGAAGATTTTTGCTGCATCTAGCTCCCTGACGTCTTTCCGCCCTTCGTGTTAAAACAGTTTACTATAACGATGCTTCATGATGCGGGCCGAATGCGTGCGCGTGTAATTCTTGAAAGCATCGTACAAGGTCAGGCAACTGATGGTGCGCGTTTAATCCACTCGGATTCGGCAGGACCCACACCATGGTTTTTC
>JBKKAT010000339.1:0-5531 GCA_046714535.1 Acidobacteriota bacterium
GGCCGACCAGCAAACGAAGAATATGAGGAATGATCAACCCGACGAATCCGATGGAACCAGCAAGCGCGACGCTTGCGCCAACCAGAAGGGAAGAGGAAAAGAAAAGGATCTGTTTGGTCGTCTCTACCTTGATGCCGAGATGAATTGCATCTTCTTCGCCACCGCTCATTGCATCCAGGTCTCGTGCGAAAAAAACAGCGATCAACAGTCCCACGAGAACGAGTGCACCGGAAACGACAATGGACCATCCTGTGCCCGCGATCGAAAGAGAACCGAGCATGAAAAATAAAACGGAAAAAGATTCGCGGCGAAATAGACTAAACAAGAGCAGAACGAGCGCGCTGAAGAAGGTGCTGGACACCACGCCTGCCAGAATGAGCGTCAGGATGGGAGTTCGGCCGTGAGTTGTGGCGATGCGATAGACAAGCAACATGCTGAGGAAACAGGCTCCAATCGAAAAGATATAGAGCGTGTACTGGAAATGAAAATTCAGGATTGTTGCAACCAGTGCTCCGAAGGTTGCTGCGCTGGAAGTTCCCAGAATGTAAGGATCGGCGAGAGGATTGCGCAATAATCCCTGGTAAACGGCACCCGCGGTTGCCAGCGCGATTCCGACGACCAGTCCAAGCAACGCGCGAGGCAAACGGATGTTGAAGATCACTGCAGGATTCCACCCGCGGACTTCACCAATCCATAAGGAAGCTGCAAAGGTGAGAAGCATCAGCAGAGACAGTGCTATCATCCAACGGACAAAGTTGCTCATTTTTTAACAAAAGAAAACGAAGGGAACGAAGTCAATCTTAGCTCTTTTTGAACAGAAGCATGCAAGGGCCGCGAAGAATTTGAAATCTTTGCGTGCTTTGCGATCTTCTGTTCAAGATTTCAAATCTTTGTCTTCTTCGTTACCTTTTGTTAAAAAGAGAGATGGAAATTCGCGCAAGGCCCGCAACGTTCCGAAGCCATGCCAGGCGACGTAGCTGCCATCAAACAAGAACATTTCACGGTTCCGCACCGCACGAATTCCGGGAAACTCCTGTTGAAACAAATCCAAATGTTTGGGGCGAAATGGATAGGGCTCGTCCGGAAACAGAATCACTTCCGGATCGATCCGCTCGATTTCCTCTGATGTTAAAGGCGGATATCGTTCCGCATGAAGGGCAAACAGATTGCGAAACCCAAAGAGTTCACAGGCGGAGTTGACATAAGTGTCCGCATTGATCGTCATGTAGGGTTTGCGCCAGATCAGGATCAAGCTTTCATAAATTCGACCGGGCGCGTAAGCATCTCGAAGATTCTGAATCTCGCTGATCATGGCAGCGGCTTCAGACTGAACAGAAAATAATTCGCCCAGTTGCCGGATCACTTGCATGGAATCGTCTATCGTCTTTGGAAAAACTGCAAATGTGCGGATGCCCTGTTTCTCAATCTCTTCAGCATCTTCTTTACGATTTTCATCGCGATCCAGAATCACAATATCCGGCTTCCATTCCAGAATCGATTGTAGCTTCGGATTTTTGGTTCCACCAACCTTCGGCTTGTGAATGACTTTCTCGGCAGGTCTGGTGCACCATCGTGTGACAGCAATGATTTGATCGTCTAAGCCCAGCTCAAACAGCGTTTCTGTTATGGATGGCACGAGGCTGATGATTCGCATGTGTGTGCATCTCATTCATTTTTTTAACAGAAGAAAACAAAGGAAACTAAGATTTCTAATTCTTTGTTCTCTTCGTTATCTTCTGTTAAAAAAAACTAGTTCGTCAACAGTGAATCGAGTTGTTTGATTCCTTCAATCAACCGGGATCCCTGGTGAGTGATTGCGTTCCAGTCGATAGCATTTTTATCAACGATCTTGCCGTCACGAACAGCGGGCAAAGTACGCCACGCCGCAAGGTCCTGATATTCTTTTTTTGTGCGGCTGAGAGACATAACGATATCGGGATTTCTAGCAACGACCGATTCCATTGTAACGGTTAGATATGGTTCGTGCCGTTCAGCAAAAATGTTTCTAAGACCGAGAATCTTCAAGATTTCGGTTAAATAAGATTGGCCTCCCACCGTCCAATTGCCGGCATCAATCTCCATGTAAACGGTCCGCTGCGTTTTGGACGCCGTCCGCTTCTGGATTTCTTCCATCTGGCGTTTCATGGTAGCGATCAGATTGGCGGCATTTTGAAGTTTGTTGATTTTGCCTGCGATCAGAATGAATCGCGAGAAAACATCATCAAGAGTCTGAGCGTCCGGAACTTCAACCACCAGAATCCCAGCTGCGCGTAATTTTTCGGGCACATTCCATTTCCAGTTGCCGGCAAAGACTATATCCGATTTGAGTGAGATGATTTTTTCTACATTGGGATTCAACACATCTCCGATTTTTTCCGTCTTTAATGCTTCGGCAGGGTAATCGCAGTAAAGGGTTGTGCCGACAACCTGCGGCCCGGCTCCCAACGCGTACACAATCTCCGTGAAGCTGGGAGCGATGGAAACAATTCGCTTCGGTTCGGCAGATGCTGCGGTTGACCAGAGTAGCAGTATGAGAAGAGTGCAGGAGAAGAACCAACCCCCTCCCAGCCTCCCCCTTAATAAGGGTGAGGAGTCGAACTTCGCAGTCATTTGTTACACGGGATTAGTCAATTAGGCCTTTGGAGCGCAACCATTCCTGGTTGAGTTTGGAAAGGTACCTGGTTCCGGTGTCGGGTAAGATCACGACAACGATCTGTTCTGGTTTCATCCGTTCAGCGACATGAACGGCTCCGGCAACCGCTGCGCCACCGGACGAGCCAACAAAAATGCTTTCTTCTTTAGCGAGACGCATGGTAATTTCGTACGCTTCTTTGTCCGGTATCTGAATGACTTCATCGATGTACTCGAAATTGTAAGCGCCCGGGATAAAGTCTTCACCGATCCCATCAACCAGGTACGGATGATAGCCTTCAATTTTTCCCGTTTCGAAGTAGCCTTTAATTACTGATCCAACCGTATCGATTCCAACAATGTGAACTGCGGGATTCTTTTCTTTCAAGAACTTTCCAGTCCCGGTGATGGTTCCTCCGGTTCCACAACCGGTGACGAAAGCGTCCAGTTTTCCATCCGTATCCCTCCAGATTTCAGGACCTGTCGTTTGATAGTGTGCATCCGGATTTTTTGGATTGTAATATTGCTGCGGTAAGAATGAATTTTCAATTTCCCGGTTTAAACGCTTGGATGTTTCGTAATAGGAGCTTGGATCTTCCGGGCTCACATCCGTAGGACAGATGACGCACTCGACTCCATAGGCTTCCAGCAGACGGATTTTTTCCACCGGAACTTTGTCCGGCATGACCGCGATCATCTTATAACCCAGAATATTAGCAACCATCGCAAGTCCGAGTCCCGTATTGCCGGAAGTCGGTTCAATAATGGTTCCACCCGGCTTCAACGCGCCTCTTTCAATGGCATCCTGAACCATATGAAGTCCAATGCGATCTTTGACAGAACCGCATGGGTTAAAGAATTCCAGTTTCGCAGCGATTCGGGCGCCCGATGCAGGAACAACTTTGTTTAAATAAACGAGCGGCGTATTGCCGATCAACTCCAGTAAATTAGATGCAATTTTCATAACTCAATACTCAGCACTTATCACTTTGGGCACTTTCAAAAAAGCGCCCCATTCTACAATATTTTGCTTGTATGCGTCCATTATTGACGATTTCGGTAGATCAGAATTGGCGCCGGTGGACGTATTTTGTAAGCGTCAGCAAAGTTTCCTTGATTGATGGCGATTCCGAGGCGCCCACGCGAATCGATATAGAACAGAGGTTGACCAACCGGCACATCACTGAATGTTTTGACAAACGGAATTTCAAAATCACGTTCGCCGATTCGCGCATGAATAACATCACCCAGCGCGTTTTTCATTTTCTGGAATGTTTCTGCCGGGATATTTGTCATCAGGTTGCCGTAAGGACCGTCTGTTCCAATGATTTCCCCGGTGATGCCTTTGTCGTCAAGTTTGGAACGGTGGACATCGAGCCGCTGGAGATTCGAAGTTTCTGGCCCGACTTCGATCCATTTTTTTCCGGTTGCCAGATGCGCAGCAACAGGCGCAAAGATGTCCCGTCCATGAAAAGTGGACGAGAGCGCGTTTCCGATCATCCATTTCGTGTTTGTAATTTCACGCACACTCTGGATGCCATCAGTTTCCTCCACAAGAGTGATCAAACCATTATCAGGCAGCACGAAATATTGATTCTTGCGCGATTTTACGACAATTGGTTTTCGAAGACTCCCCACCCCCGGATCTACAACCACCACAAACACGGTTCCTGAACCAAAATAAGGCGCTGTTCCTGAAAGGAAACGGGCGGCATCCATGATGGAAAAGGGGTGCACTTCATGCGTGATGTCAATGATGCGAAGATTCGGTTCAATCCCAAGCATGATACCCTTGCAGATGGCGACAGAGTCGTCAATGGTTCCAAAGTCGCTCATGAAGACGACGGTGGGGTTGGCGGAGTGCGAGAGGAGAGGGATGAGAAGAAGGACCAGGGTGAGGAGGAGTGGCAGGCGAGACGCCTGCGGTCCATAATGCAGGCCAGAGGCCTGCGGTCCATATTTCATCAGCGGATGATTTTGAAAAAGCGATCCCACCGGGTGTCTGGAATGAAATTCACCACGATATGCAGAATATGTCGCAAGTTCTCTCCCATTGTGGATGGACCGACGTTTTGCTCTCCTTTAAAGGACCAGTAAATAATGAAGGCTCTGCCTTTAATGAAGTCCTTCGGCACCGTTCCCCATGCGCGACTGTCCTTGCTGTTATCACGGTTATCCCCCATCGCAAAATAGTAACCTTCCGGAACCTTTTTTGGGGGGTAATCATCGCTGACTACGCCCACAAGATCCGGCTGTAAATCGGACTTATGAACTTTGTATGGTTCTTCGATCGGTTTGCCATTGATATGAACCTGACGGTCTCGAATTTCGATTTCTTCGTTACCAACCGCGACGACTCTCTTGATAAAATTCCGGCTTGGTTCTTCAGGATATTTGAAAACAATTACATCAGTCCGGCTCACATTCCGGATCGGCAGAATCTTTTTCTCCCACGAAAAGATTGTTGGCGCGTAGGCAAACTTGTTCACCAGAATATGATCTCCAACCAGTAGATTGTCTTCCATAGAGCTGCTCGGAATCTTGAATGCTTCTACGACGAATGTTCGAAAGAATAACGCCAGAACAACGGCGAGAACAATCGCTTCAAAGTATTCGCGCGCTACCGATTTCTTGAATTCGACAGTTTCCATTATTGCTTTTGATCCTCCTTAAGGATTGCGAGAAAAGCTTCTTGCGGGATATCCACTTTTCCGACACGCTTCATTCTTTTCTTGCCTTCTTTTTGTTTTTCCAGTAATTTCCGCTTTCGCGAAATATCCCCGCCGTAACATTTAGCAATGACATTTTTGCGCAACGCAGAGACGGTTTCACGAGCTATGATTTTATGCCCGATGGCTGCTTGAATCACCACTTCGAACATCTGACGGGGAATCAGCGAC
>JBKKAT010000340.1:0-2596 GCA_046714535.1 Acidobacteriota bacterium
TATAGCTCCGGAAAAGCCCTTTTCCGGAGCTCTTTTTCATTGGGGATGAAATATCCGGTCTATCTTTCTATCCGGTTTATCTCCTATTTCTTTTGAGTTCGCAGCGCAGATATCCCGCTTATCACAGCCGGATTGCTGAACTTTATCAATGTGATAAAGTAATTTCACAATGGACACACAATCAGTAAATTCAGCAGAATCCGGCAAGACCTGGTTTGGACATCCTCGCGGAGTGTCAACGCTCTTCTTCACCGAGATGTGGGAAAGATTCAGCTACTACGGTATGCGCGCTTTCCTCATTTTATACATGACTGCGCCTGCGGCGAACGGGGGACTCGGTTTTAGTGATGGCCATGCAGGACGTATTTACGGCTTGTACACAGGCAGCGTTTGGCTGGCAACCATCGGCGGCGGGCTCGTTGCTGATTTGCTTCTGGGCGCGTATCGAAGTGTGTTCCTTGGGGCAGTGTTGATTACCCTGGGACATTTGACTCTTACGATTTCCGCTCTTCCCTTCTTTTTTACAGGCCTCGGTCTCATTGTCCTGGGCACTGGATTGCTGAAGCCCAACGTTACTACGATGGTTGGTTCTTTATATTCTGAAAATGATCCCAGAAGAGACGCTGGTTTTTCCATCTTTTACATGGGAATCAATCTGGGTGCTTGTTTCGGTCCGCTCATTGCGGGTTATCTAGCGCAACGAGTGAACTGGCACATCGGTTTTGGTTGTGCATCTGTGGGTATGACCTTCGGGTTAATCCAATACTTCTATGGACGCAAATATCTAAAGCCGGCGATGGACCGGTTAGATGAACAAGCGGCCACCGCGAAAAAAGCAGAAGCATCAACTCCCGGAGGTCTGAAATTTACAACTGCTGAATGGAAACGTCTTGCCGCCATTGTTGTGTTCTTTCTGTTTGCCAGTATTTTTTGGGGCGCTTATGAACAAGCCGGATCCACATTGAATCTTTTTGCAGACCGCTTTACCCGCCTTTCCGTTTTTGGGATGAGTTTCCCCTCAAGCTGGTTTCAGTCAGTCCCTGCATTCTTTGTGATCACGCTCGCGCCATTGTTTGCGTGGCTCTGGGTACGATTAGGTACAAAAGAGCCCTCCAGTCCCGCAAAATTTACGCTGGGACTGCTTTTCGTTGGTCTGGCTTTTCTGCTTCTTGTTCCAGGATCCAAGCTGGCGGCGGCCGGTATTCGAGTTAGCCCCATGTGGCTCGTCGGTGTCTATTTTCTGGAAGTGATCGGCGAGCTTTGTCTCAGTCCGGTCGGACTCAGTCTCGTGACCAAACTTTCACCACGCAAAGTGGTTGGACTCATGATGGGAGTCTGGTTCCTGTCGATAGCTGTGGGTAGTATTATCGCCGGCTCTGTGGCAGGGTTTATGGAAGGCTATTCGCTGCCTAAACTATTCGGCAGCGTAGCCGCGGTTGCGATCGTGGCTTCCTTCATATTGATGATCTTGATCCGGCCAATCCGGAAGTTAATGGGGGGCGTGCACTGATAAAACTTCCATTTTGGAGGGCGGGCGTCCCTGCCCGCCACTGATGTTGCACTGCTGAAAGGCGGGCACGGAGGCCCGCCCTCCGATATTCATGGTCCTATTTCTTGCGGTTGTAAGTGATTTCCATCATCTTCGCTTCTTTGCCATCGGGGCCGGGACCGTACATCTCAAAGTGGTATTGATCCGCTGACATCATGTGCATCGTGCTTCTATAGTCCTGTTCTTTTTTGGTCATTGCATCGTACGCTTTGCTTTTCCAATTGATCGTTTTCCCGCCATCAGTGCTTTCACCTTTTCCGTGCATGATGCCGGTTCCCATGTTATCCACCCAGGTGGATACATACGTTTTCAATCCATTGTCATAGCCGTAAATTCCCATGCCATGAAAGGGCATTCCCATGAAATTGCCTTCGGCTTTTTCCACAAGGTAACGTCCGTCCATCGCGACTTCAAAAGTCGACGTACCTTTTTGTTCGGTTGGTGCTGCAGGGTCCATGTACGACTTGATCGTCGTATCCCAGGTGCCAACCAGATTTCCCATCGCCTTATGGTTCTCGCCAGGCGTGGCATATTCCATCCAGGCTTTCATCATGGGATCATCGGCTTTCGGCTCCTCGGCCGCGAATGCGCTAAAGGCAAGACAGAGCACAGTCATTGTTGCAAAAATTGTTGATTTCAAAGTAACTCTCCTTAATGGGTTGTTGTTGATTTTGAACGATGAGGAACTGTTTTCAGCGTTATTATCCCAAATTGATAAAAATGCTCAAGTGGTCCGTTTGTAATGGCGATAATTCACATAGATTGTGATCACTACCACAATGGCAAAGATGACCACGGTGAGTACGTCGATGGAAAGAGGGTCCCAATTTCGTTGTGTTAGGGAATCAGCCAGTAACTTCACGTAGGAGGCCGGATGTTCTTTTCCCAGCAAATCGCGCACTTGCCAATGCCAGTCGGTCCAGAAACAATATCCCCATCCGAAGAAAATCCCGAGTCCTACCCAGGAGAGAATGGTTGCGAATACAACAATCAAATGGAGTTTGCGAGTTCGGGAGAAAATCCAACCGGTCAGGGTAAACAGAATGA
>JBKKAT010000341.1:0-3156 GCA_046714535.1 Acidobacteriota bacterium
GCAGGACTTTCACGCACTTTTCCAGACTTACAAAGGCTTGCATCTCAATGCAGGTTTCGCGACTGCAAGCATGAGCATGAGCCAGGATGCGCGATTGCAAAAGCAGTCGAAGAAGGAGCGCTTACCAGTGAACGCGCTGATAGTTACCGTAAATTGCAGGCCGAGCTTCGCTATGTTGAAAGCAAGACGAATCTTCAGATGCGTCAATCGGCAAAGGCGTATGCCAAACGGGTGTCCAGAGCTATGAAGAAATTCTACAAGGAGTAGGCGGACTCGTAATAGCCACTTCAGTCGCTAATATTAACACTCCGTCCATGAAAAGCCAGATATTCAGGATTTGCTTCGCGCGCCGTTATCGTAGTCGCAAATCAGCGGACGATGCCTTTTCTCAGCGCTTTCGCAACCGCTTCTGTTTTCGAATGCACCTGAAGCTTGTCGTAAACACTCCGCATATGAAATGAGATTGCATGCGTAGTTACTCCCAGTTCTATTGCCGCAGTCTTGAAGTTGTGCCCTTCTACAAGAAGCTGAAGAACACGTATTTCATGCGGAGTCAGATCATGATCAGATCTGCGGGAGGGAGCGAACTGCCGGAAGAGGTTGCACACACGTAGCGCAATTTCTGGTGAGATGGGTGCGCCCCCATGCAGGCGTCTTTTAGGCTTTCCAGTAAGCGGGCCGGCGCTGTATTTTTTAGCAAATATCCGCGTGCGCCCGCACAAAGCGCATCAAAAATCCTGCGATCATCATCGTAAACAGTCAGCACAACCATCAGCAAATCCGGAAATTGTTCCTTGAGTATCGCAATCCCTTCGATTCCTGTTTTTCCGGGTAATCCGATATCACAAAGCAACACGTCCGGCAGATTATGCCGAACGCCCTTCAGTCCATCTTCCATCGTTCCAAACGTGCCGATGCACTTGAACCCCGGAGTTCCACCAATCAGCGCCCCGAGCCCTTCGCGCAAAGACTTGTCGTCCTCAACGATCGCTATTCGAATCGGCTTCTGGTCATTCATCACAGCAAACTTCCTGTATTCGAACTGAAGCCTTATCGTATACTTCGTCCCGTTTTTTCTTACTACCGGAATATGTAGTGTTATTCATTGTGCTCTTTTGATGCAGAAGTTAATCTGAGACTTAAATTTCATCTTCTTAGGAGGAATTATGAAGAAAACAATTCTGATGTTGCTGGTCCTTTTCGCGGCGTCCTTCGCATTCACACAATCAGAACGTCTGGAAAAATCTCCGCGCCATCAAGAATGGGTGGCAATTAAGAATGGCGAGAAATCAATTCATTCATTTGTTGTTTATCCTCAAAAGAAAGAGAAGGCGACAACCGTGATTGTCATTCATGAAAATAAGGGACTCACAGATTGGGTTCGTACTGTGGCAGATCAGCTGGCAGAAGCAGGATATCTTGCGGTAGCTCCGGACCTGCTTTCCGGCATGGGGCCGAACGGCGGAAAAACCAGCGATTTCGCAAGCACGGATGCAGCCACTGAAGCCATTTCCAAAGTTTCACCGCAACAGGCGACTGCGGACTTGAATGCAGTAGCGGACTATGCAATCAAGTTGCCCGCCTCAAACGGAAAGTTGACCGTTAGTGGTTTTTGCTGGGGCGGTGGACAATCTTTCCGCTTTGCCACGAACCGGTCCGATCTAAAGGCTGCTTTCGTCTTCTATGGAAGTTTTCAATATACCAAAGAGGATTTGAAAAGAATTTCCTGCCCCGTTTATGGATTTTACGGAAGCAATGATGCGCGCATCAACGCTACACTTCCTGAAACGGAAAAGCTCATGAAAGAATTGGGAAAAACTTTTGATCCCTTTACCTATGAAGGCGCGGATCATGGATTCATGCGAAAAGGGGAAGAGCCGGGCGCATCAGAAGCAAACAAGAAAGCGCGTGATGCCGCTTGGGAACGCTGGAAAACATTGCTAGCCGCAATTTAAACAAAATGACCGCTGGCTTCAGCCGTCATCCCGTCCGCGCGGTGGATCTGGCAAGCCAATTGCTTTGCCTCAAAAAAGAGGTGAAGCATGAAAATCACGATTGCAGGAGTTGCAGTTCTACTTCTGGTTGCCAATTTCAGTTTTGCGCAGATTCCGGACTACAAAACGGAAGTGTTTGGAGTCGTTGGCGGGGCAGCAATTCACGATGATGAAACTTATCTTGGCAGCGGGCTGAATCTGGGAGGCGGCGTTGGGTTCCGACTCTCGCGGCGGTTCGGTTTGAATGTCGAAGGATACTACAATAATAGTTCACGCAGTTTTCCGGACTCGGGTCGTTTGGAATCGAACGCAACGACTCTCGCCGCTGATTTGCACATTTATTTTCCAATTCGAAAAGTGGAACCCTATGTTCTTGTGGGCACCGGGCTGACCCGATTTCATCAAACGGGTAATTTTATTGACGCAAATTTCAACTCCACAGATTCCGGATACACACTTCAATGGGGAGGTGGGGCGCGCATCTTTGTAACACCTCAACTTTCGGTGCGTCCAGAATTTAAGTGGGTTTCATCGAGCAATATCAGTTTTGTGAATCAACTGCGCGGGACGGTCTCGATCGGATATCACTGGTGATGCGGCCGTCGCAAGTTAGATAGTGAGGCTATCCGATGTATGTGACCTGGGAACGCCGTCACAGAAAATAACCGGCGTTCGGGAAACCGCAGATACACGTTCGCCGGGAACGATGATACCGATCAGATTCAACGGATCGGCGGCGGAAATCCGCACGATTTCGCCGGAAGGCTCGGATTTGCGAATGGCTCGCAGAGAATCCACGGCTAAAGGCAGCGCGAACTGTTCTCCAACGAATCCGCTGACGAAACGTCCGCCACGCACTTCGCCACGATCTTCCATTCTCCGGAACGCAAGCAACAGATCGCGCCATCGCGGGACAAGGGTTTCGCGCTGCACAACATCACGAAAAACAACACCATATCGTTCCAGCAACATACGGCAGGCCGCGTCGGCTTGTGGTTCCGTTTCCGCAGTGTCCTGGGCGCGTAAAACTGACCATCGGCCGGCGCCGGAACGACTGATGTGAAGCGCTTTTTTGCGATTCTCCAAAAGCGAGCGAAGGCTGTCGAACCCATCGGCTGTAACAAAACCTGCTGTGACAAGCTCCCATAAAGCTGTCTCTACC
>JBKKAT010000342.1:0-10983 GCA_046714535.1 Acidobacteriota bacterium
CCAGGAAATTGCCTTTAATATTGCTGCCGCATGGTGGACCCTGGCACAGGGATCAGTGGGGATTCGATCCCGAAGTGCAATGGTTCGCGAACCGGGGATACGCCGTGTTGCAAGTGAATTTCCGCGGGTCATCCGGTTTTGGATTGAAATATATGAACGCAGGAACCGGCCAGTGGTGCACCGGCAGCATGCAGAATGATCTGACGGACGCTGTGAAATGGGCAATCAGTGAAGGGATTGCGGATCCGGCCAGGGTCGCAATGTATGGCGGATCTTACGGAGGCTACGCCACTCTTTGTGGGATTGTTTACACTCCTGAGCTTTATGTTGCCGCAGTAGACGTGGTTGGACCTTCCGATGTTGGCTACCTGTTAAAGTCCTTTCCGGAGTACTGGAAACCGGTAAAGAAAAGGTGGATCAGGAGAATCGGAGTTGATGCAGAAAATGATGAAACAAACAATCGACGGATCTCGCCTCTTTATCATGTGGAAAAAATTAAAACGCCGTTGTTGATTGCGCATGGATCCAACGATCCGCGAGTGACGCAAGCGGCATCCGATCAAATTGTTGCGGCGATGCGGGAAAAGAAATTACCGGTTACCTATCTTGTGTATCCGGATGAAGGACATGGCTTGGCGCGCGAACCGAACCGATTGGATTTTTACCAGAGGACTGAAGAATTCTTCGCGCGTTACTTAAAAGGACGTCTGGAACCCGCACAAAAAATCGAAGGCAGTTCTGTGCAAGTAAAATAGATATTTCTAACAAAAGATAACAAAGGAAACAAAGAAATTGTTAATCTTTGTTCCCTTCGTTAGCTTCTGTTTAAAAATCCTTCACGCACGCAGTAGCGGCCGCGTTAAACAGGTTGGACCACCGGATCCTTTCAACGCAATCTCTTTTCCTGAAAACTCCCGAACCTTGCAGCCGGCTTGTTCCATACGGCCGCGAGTGACAGGATTGCCTTCCACGATCAACACATCTCGTGGTCCAAGCGTAAGAACATTACAGCCAAGCGTGTTGTATTCTTCTTCAGCAACATCAATCATCTTTATATCGCGCGCATGCAGCAGTTCATATAAAGGAACCGGCAACAAGGAACGATAAACCAGCGCCAGATCCTCATCCAGCAAACTGATCAAGGACATTAAGTGGAGAACCTCGCCGGGTCCCTGCCAGTATGGTAAGTGGAATTCGATCACCTGAATTTCAAAGGGATCGAGCAGCGAATGAAGCCCGGCGATTCCTGCAGAATTCGTTCGAAATCCCTGGCCCACAAGTAACGTCCGCTGGTCAAGCCATACCATATCTCCGCCTTCGGCTGTTCCTTTTCCTTCGATCCTTCCTAAAATTCTGACTCCCCAATCGCGCAAAGCATCTTCCATCGCCGCCCCTTCCCCACGCCGAAGTTCCTTACCGGTCTGGAACAGGATCGCGCCGGCATCCGTAATGATTCCAGGATCATGCGTGTAAATGGAATCCAATCCTGTGCGCTTATCGAAGTCAAGAAATAAAACCTCTGCTCCGGCCGCTCGAAGGATTTCTGTTAGCGCTTCATGTTCTTGAATAGCCTTTTCGTAGTTGGGCCGGTCTGCGTAATTCAATTGTTTCCATTGCGAATCAATAAAGGATTGGTTTCGAAATGCCACTTCGGGATTTTTCACGATAACGCTCCGCAAAGGAGCGACCATGCTCTGACAACCAAAATTCATACTTCACACCACCGGACCATCATACACGCAATCGTTTGCGCAGCGATGAGTAGTTGTTCCAACGAAATAAACTCGTTTGCTGAATGCGCTTGAGCGACATCGCCGGGTCCATATAAAACGGCAGGCATTCCAGCATTGTTTGTGAAAAATCGCAAATCCGATCCGTAGGGAACACCATGCATTTTCGGTCTTTTCCCCGTAATTTCAAAATGGCACTCCGATAATACCTTCAACAAATCGGAATCCAGCGGTGTTGAGGCCGGCTCAAATTGGCCTTCGAACCATTCGACGACAGGTGGATGCTCCCTTAACCAGGAATCTTGATTGGCGGCGTTCTGAAGTTTTTGTTCGAATAATTTTCTGGCTTCCGAAATATTTTCCCCCGGAAGAATTCCATAGCGGCCTTCCCCCACCAGCTTGTCCGGCACCGTGGAAGGCCAGTCACCCGACTGCACTTTACCGATACTGATGGGAGCCGGCAACCGGTCCTTATATAAAGGATGCTGGAACGATTCGTTGCGCTCAGTTTCGAGATGCGTCAGCGCCGAATGAATCAACATGAATTTCTCGATCGCGCTGATTCCTTCCTGGCGCATCGCAGCGTGTGCGGCAAGTCCCTGCACGTGCAGGCGAAAACTCGCGGCGCCGGCTCCCACCGGACACAACTCAAGCCGCGTCGGTTCCAGAATGATCGCAGCATCCGCGCGATAACCGCGCAGAATCGTCGCAAGCGTTCCAACACCACCCGATTCTTCGCCCGTTACGCATTCCAGGAGCACATCGCCGCGTGTACGAAGTCCCATCTTTTGCAGCGTTCGAATCGCAGTCATGCCGGCAACCAGCCCCCCTTTCATATCGCAGGAGCCTCGTCCGTACAATTTGCCATCGCGAACCAGACCGCTCCACGGACCATCGATCCAGCTTCGCGGATCGCCCGGCGGCACCACATCGACATGGCCGTTCAGGATCAACGACCTCCCACCACCCGATCCACGCCATCGCGCAACCAGAACCGGTCTTTCCACCGGGATTCCATCATCGGAAAAAGCCGGGTGCGCCTCCAATTCTTTCCGCGTTGGTTCCCATTCATCGATCTCCAGACCCAATTCCACAAGCTCTTTTCGCAGATAAGCTTGAACAGCCACTTCCTGACCAGTGATGCTTGGTATCCGTACAAGAGCTTGCAGTAGAGAAACGGCGCTGTCACGCTCCGCTTCGATTTGATTCTTGAGTTCAGAGACTAACATGAAATATCGATCCCCAATTGTAGCGCAAAATTCGATTTGCTTTGATCAAAGATCTTCAATCTTGAGTTCAGTGCCCGCAGAGGATATTATCTTTTTTAACGGTATTTGGACATGGCTCATCAAATTCAAAGCCTTGAGGACTTAATACAAGTTTTGGAGGAGCATCCGGAGCTGAAGCCCCGCCTCCTCAGAGTATTGTTGACCGAGGACTTTCTAAGATTACCTGAAAGAGTTGATCGACTGGAAGAGGCGATTACAAAACTGACTCACCAGGTCTTTCTTTTGACCGAGAGTCACAGAGAATTAGCACAGAGTCACAAAGAATTGGCACAGAGCCACAGAGAATTAGCAGAAAGTCACAGAAAGTTAGCTGAGAGTCACGCTCTGTTGAGAATGGACGTAGAGGTTTTAAAAGAGGGACAAAATCTTTTAATGGACTTAACGCGCCACGCATTAGACTTAACGAAGTCCAATACGGAAATGATTCAGTCGCTTGCGCGAACGATGGAATCGCTGGCTGACTCGCAAAAAGAGATGGTCGATTCGCAAAAAGAGATGCGCCGGGACATTAAAGAATTGTCCGAAAAGTTGAACTAAACTTTAACCGCGCAGTACGCGGCCCGCGCGAGCGCCCTTATGCTTGCCCTTCTCTGCTGTAA
Source organism: Acidobacteriota bacterium (assembly GCA_046714535.1). GTDB lineage: Bacteria > Acidobacteriota > HRBIN11 > JAKEFK01 > JAKEFK01 > JAKEFK01. The sequence goes on from JBKKAT010000342.1 coordinate 3,619, forward strand.
CGACACCGTTCACGATCACGGATTCAATGCCCACAGGATAACGATGCGGTTCTTCAAACGTGGCGCCATCCTTTACGGTTTCTGCGTTAAAGAGAACCAGATCTGCTTTCATGGATTTTGCAATTCGTCCGCGATCGCGGAGCCCAATCTGATTCGCCGGCATGCTGGTCATCTTTTTCACGGCGGTCGGTAAATCAAAGATTTTCTGTTCTCTGCTGTAATAACCCAGAACGCGCGGACATGTGCCATAGGAACGCGGGTGAGGCCGGCTCTCTCCCAATTTACCGCGAGGCGCCATCGTAAGACCATCGGAGCCAATCATCACGAGCGGGTGCGAAAGCACCATACGAACATTTTCAGGACTCATCCCGTGACCGACTATCGAGACCCCTCCTTCCTCTTCTTCCATCAAGCGCAACATCGCATCTACGGCTTCCATCTTCCAGGTTTCACCGATCTCACTGAGATTCTTTCCAATGGTGAAACGATTCTTTTCTGAAGGAACGCTGCTGACAACAATCAGATCGAACGATCCCGGCTCAGTCGGAATATGAGCGACTAATTCACTGCGCATTCTGCTGCGCGTTTCGGGATTCTTCAATCTCTTCATGAGATCCGCTGTCGTTCCTTCCAATGCCCAGGACTTTAAATAAACGGTCAGGCCGGTGGAGTAAGCCGTATAAGGGTAAGCGTCGGCCAGAATCTCAACACCATCCTGACGCGCCGATTCCAACAAATGAATTGCGCCCTGTTGTTTCGGCCAGTTGACCACGCCGGCCGCCTTCAAGTGTGAAACTTCAACACGCCCGCCGGTTTGACGGCCAATGTTCACAGCTTCATTGACAGCTTCTAATAAAGTAGCTTCTTCGTTCCGGATATGCGAAGCATAGAGACCGCCGCGTCTTGAAACGATGCGGGCCATTTCTACGATTTCTTGTGTGGGAGTGTACCTTCCGGGAGTGTATTCAAGCCCGGTGGAAATTCCCAACGCGCCCTGATCCATCCCCTCTTCCACCCATCGAAGGATCGTCTTCAATTCATCGTCCTTTAACGGACGATCCACATTGCCGATTAGACTTTCTCTTAAAGTTCCCTGACCGAGTAACAGTGCCTGGTTGATGCTGATCTTCTCTTTTTCCAAACGCGACAAATAAGACGCAACATCGGTCCAATCGACTTTCACATCTTCCTGTTCGAGCCAGGATTTCTTTCGCTCCTCCACACCTGTGCCTGTCATGGGCGCAGCAGAACTTCCACAATTGCCCGTTAATTCAGTGGTGATCCCTTGAAGGACGCGACTTTCAGAATCCAGGTAACTGAGAATGGAACCATCCGAATGTGAATGAATGTCTACGAATCCGGGACATACATGCAATCCGGATGCATCGATGACGTTTTTGCCTTGCTCAGGAGAGATCTGGCCAATCGCGATGATCTCATCACCCTTGACTCCAAGATCCGCGCGAAAAGCTGCGCCTCCTGTGCCATCCAGAATCGTGCCGTTTTTGATAACAAGATCGAATGACGGCGCAGCATGCACCTGACCTGCCGAACCAACGACAATGCCCGTGGTTACTACCGCCGCATCCTTGATGAATTGCCTGCGGGAAACTCTTTCGCTCATGTTTCAATTTTATCGCAATGGAGAAGAATCGAAAATGTCAGAATTTGTAGAGCGGAAGCCAACCGAGTTGCTGCATTCGCTCAAAATCGGAATCAAGAGACCAAAGCATCGCATCTTGTCGAACCGCAAGTGCCGCAATCAGAAGATCCCCAAATCCGAAATGCTGTCCCGACTTTACAGCATCCTCGAGCCAAAGATCGATGGTATTCCATGTGTCTTGATCCGGATAACAGATAGGCAATGCAGATAGGAGGTTACGCAGTCTCGGGAACATCGCCTTTGAACTGCCGGAAAGAATCTCCACCTTAACGGGAATTGCCAGAGTGACCTCATCTGCATCTAAAAGTATTTTTAGATGCTCGGCAATAGGTCGATTCTTACCTCGGAAGAATTCGATCCAGATGGACGTATCTACGAGTATCACCTTTTTCGCTTTCTGGCGGGCCGTCGTCGCGATTTCGGAACATCAATCTCCAATTCAACCGCGCCCATAAGATCTTTCAATTCTTCGATTCTTTTCCGTCTAATCAATTCCCGCAATGAAAGAATTACGGTATCAGTCTTTGATTTAAAGCCAAGTAAACGGCGCGCTTCTTCAATCAAGTCTTCGGGAAGATCAATTGTTGTTCGCATATGAATAGATTAAATTTATGTGCATAAAGATGTCAAGAACCAGGGATGTTTGATGCATGGAACAGCTGCGGCGGTGCAAACGGCGCTTTTCTGGTTTTCCGGTTGACAATGGCCCGGCCGAAAAGTAGATTTGTCAACGATGACTGAGCCCGAAAATTCTCTTCTGCAGGGCCCACGCGACGAGAAGATCCGCAAACTACAATCCGAGAGATTCAGCCGCTATTTCCTCCTGGTTCTGGTGATTGCGATCATCGTTCTGTTTTTCAACATGATCAAAATCTTCTTGATACCGATCGTTCTTGCCGCCGTCATTACGACGCTGTTTTATCCTTTTTACCTTTCACTGCTGCGAGGTACCCGGAACAGGAGAAACATTGCCTCCTTCTTGTGTTGTTTTGTACTGCTGATCGTATTTTTGATTCCTTTATTTTTCCTGGCTCAGATCGTATCAGGGGAAGCATCACAGTTCTATCAGACCGCTGAACAAAAAGTGCGCGAATGGCTTTCTCCGGGACAGGACGGATTGCTCATGCGCTTGCAAAAGTACCCCTGGTTTCAGCGTCTTCGATTGGATCAATGGAACTGGCAACAAGCGCTTGGCGATTTATTTGCAAACGCAGGGACTTTACTGGCAACCATCATCAGCAAAACTTCAGGCGGAGCATTTTATCTTTTCGCCAATGTGTTCGTTACTCTTTTTATTTGTTTCTACTTTTTTAGAGATGGTGAATCGATGATGAAAACCATCCGCAACATGGTTCCCCTGAGTGATCGCTATGTGGATGCGTTGATTGTCCGTTTTGCCGCGGTCTCCCGCGCCACGATCAAAGGAACGGTTGTCATCGGCCTCGTTCAGAGCACACTCGGGGCAATCACATTGTGGATTTTTGGAGTTGGCTCTCCCTTGCTCTGGTTTATGGTGATGTTGATCCTTTCTTTTATTCCGATCGTTGGAGCATGGCTGGTGATGCATCCTGCCGCGATCATTCAGATTTTGCTGGGACATCACTGGCAGGGAATCGGTATTTTTCTGGTGACCATATTGATCATTTCTAATATCGATAATGTACTGAGACCGCGTTTGGTCGGCCAATTCAGTGGTCTGCACGATTTGATCATCTTTTTTTCAGCGCTTGGCGGCATCAAAATGTTCGGACCATTGGGGGTGTTGATTGGACCGGTCGTTGCCTCTTTTTTTGTGACGTTGCTGGAGATTTACGCGGAAGAATTCAAATCCCATCTGGAAATGACAAGTGAAACGCCGGTGTTGGTAGTGGCAGAGCATTTGCCACGCCAATCGGACGAACAATGATTTTTACAGTGGGAGGCGCAGAGTTGCGCGACATCCGGAGCTATTGCCCTTGTTCTCAATCGTAAGAATTCCACCGTGCGCTTCCGCGATTTGACGGCACAGCACCAGCCCGATTCCCGTTCCTCCCTGTTTCGTGGTAAAGAAAGGAACGAAGAGGTTGTCTGAACTCGCGAGACCCGGTCCTTCATCTTCCACCCAGATTTCCACATGATTATTACTTTTGGTCCACCCGACTTCGACGTCACCTGAAGTTTCCAGACTCGCATCCACTGCGTTCCGAACGAGGTTGATCAATAACTGCTCCAGTTGACTCTGGTCGCCTTGAACCGTTAGTTCCGGACCGGGCCTCAGTTTGACCGGAATGCGAGTTTCCAGACTGGCGACCTGTCGAATCCAATGAGAGACAGGCACCGCATTCATCTGTGGTTGAGGCAACCGCGCGAGTCGCGCATAGGCACTCATGAAATGCGAAAGTGCTTCGGCTCGACCCGCAACAATGGACAGCCCCTGATCCATATCCTGTTCCCAATCCACCGGTCTCGGATTTTTTTGCAACAAACTCTGAAGACTTCCGGAAATCGATTTGATCGGCGCAAGTGAATTGTTCAGTTCATGTCCGATCACACGAATCAAACGCTGCCACACTTGTCGTTCTTCGTCGCGCAAGGCCTTACTTAAATCGGAAAGGACAAGAAGGTGGTGAGGCAATCCTCCCTGACGAAACGTACTGCGTCTCATGTCCCATCGTCCAACGCTTCCAGGAAAAGCAAAATCAAGAACGCGCTTGGGTGCGCCTTCCAAACATACGGCCAGATTCAGTTCCTCCGCCGATCGACCCAGAAGCCGTTCGACCGGATGACCCATCAATCGTTCACCAGCTCGATTCACAAGCCGCAAGAGATGCTGATCATCAAATGCAAAGATGGCTACATCAATTTCTTCCATCACTTTTCGAAGCAATGCGGTTGCTTCAAGCGCCCCGAGTCTTTGTTCCCGTAAAGTTGCGCCCAGCTGATTCACTTCCAGCATGACATCATCGAGCGCATCTCCAGGCTTGCCCCGTTTGGCACGAATCGAATAATCCCCTTCATGCAATGCCGCGAGCATGTTCGAAATAGTTTGAAGCGGTCGAATGATCCGTTCTCTAGCGGAAAAAGCAAAACCGAGCCAGAGAGCCACCAGGAAAAGACTCAAGGTCCATTGAACTTTGGCGGTATAAGGGCCCCACCAGAGAAAGACCATGGAAACGAGGAGTCCGAAAAACCCGGAAGTCAGAATGAATAGGAGAATGCGGCGCTCATAACTGATTCGCCTGTTTCTTTTCATAGTGACTAGTGACCAGTGGCTAGTGACTAGTCACTGTGCACTTCATAATCCGTGGCGCTGCAATCTGCGATACAGAGCGCTGCGGCTCAGGCCGAGCGCTTTAGCAGCCTGGCTCACATTCCCATTATAACGATCCAGAGCCTTCTTGATCAGGAAAGCTTCCACTTCTTCGAGGCTCATTTCTTCAACTCCCCTGGGGGTTTCTTTCTGGGCCTGAAGACCGAGGTCTTCCACACGGAGCCGGTCCGCGTGGGCTAAAAGGACAGCTCTTTCAATGGCATGATCCAATTCCCGGATATTGCCGGGCCACGAATACTTTAGAAGGGTTTGCATCGCAGAAGGATCAAATGTGCTGATCGGCTTGCGGTAACGCTTACTATGTTGTTGCAAAAAATAACTGGCAAGGACAGGAATATCCTCGCGACGGTCGCGCAAAGGAGGAATTCTGATTTCAATTGTGTTCAAGCGAAAGAGAAGATCCTGACGAAATCGTCCCGCTTGAACTTCCGCCTGAATGTCGGCATTCGTTGCGGAGACCATGCGCACACTTACGTGTTTTGTACGGGAGGAGCCGACCGCTTCAAATTGCCCTGTTTCGATTACACGAAGCAGTTTCGCTTGCTGGCCAAGGGGGACGTTCGCAATTTCATCGAGAAACAATGTGCTTCCATCAGCAAGCTCAAAACGTCCCACGCGATCCGTTTTCGCATCTGTAAAGGCGCCACGAACGTGTCCGAATAATTCACTTTCAAAAAGGCCTTCGGAGAGTCCACCGGCATTTACAGTGATCATCGGTTTAGCCGATCGTTCCGAAAAAGCGTGAAGCGCCTGAGCCACAAGACTCTTTCCTGTGCCATTTTCCCCCAGGATGAGAACGTTTGCGTCGGATGGGCCGACGCGACGCACCATATCAACGATGGCTTTCATAGAGCGAGATTCAGCGACAAAGTGAGGCAGCTGTTGATCGCGTAATAAACGGTTCTCCGCCTCCAGACGTTTCTGACTGCGGAGAGCACGTCCCAGTTCTGTTTGTGTGCGAAGAATTGACAGTAAACGCGCGTTGTCCCACGGTTTCTGCACGAAATCTCGCGCCCCTCGTCTCATCGCTTCGACAGCAACATCGACGCTTCCCCATGCAGTCATCACGACCACCGGCAACGTGGTATCGAGACTCTGAATCTGACTCAACAAATCCAGACCCTCCGTTCCGGAGGTTGTATCGCGGGTGTAGTTCAAATCCATCAATAAAACATCGTAATCTTCTTTTTCCACCGTTCGAATCACTGAACCTGGCGAAGAAACAGTTTCCGTATGATAACCTTCGTTCTTTAACAGCAAACGCAGCGCTTCCCGCACATCCTGCTGATCATCTGCAATCAGTATTCGTGGACTATTCTTCGCCATATTTTTTATTTTAATTTTTTATTTTTATTTTTCGTTTTTATTTTTTTAAACTACCCAGCCATCGAGCAAATTGATAATTCGAGTTCCATACTCCGCATTTTTCTCCGAGTGAGTTACCTGAATGATGGTTGTGCCATCCTGATTCAGGCGCTTGAACAGATCCATAATTTCTTTACCTTGAGAAGAATGCAAATTGCCGGTCGGTTCATCGGCAAGAATAATTTTTGGATTTCCGATCACAGCGCGGGCGACGGCCACGAGCTGTTGTTGTCCTCCGGATAGTTGATTCGGAAAAAGATCTTTTTTCCCGACAATACTGAAACGATCCAGCGTATCGGCAACCATGCTTTCCCGTTCCGACTTCTTGATATTCCGGTAGGTTAAAGGGAGTTCCAAATTCTCATAAACGGTTAAATTGTCCAACAGGTGATAGCTTTGAAAAACGAATCCGATGTAGCGTTTGTTCAATTCGGCCCGTTCTTTCAAATTCAGTTTGTGCACAGGCTGGCCATCCAAATAATATTCTCCGCTCCAGGAACCGTCCAGCAATCCGATGATGCTGAGTAATGTGGATTTGCCGGCTCCGGAAGGCCCCATGATGGTGACAAAATCCGCGGGGGGCACATCCAAATTGACCCGGCGTAAAACGTAAGTTCGTCCCGCGCCCGATTGGTAGTACTTCTCAATATCTTTTAGTTGAATCATAGCTTTTCCTTAGTGACTAGTGGCCAGTGACTAGTGACTAGTAAACTGGCCACTGGACACTGGTCACTTTTATTCATACTTCAGCGCCACAACAGGATTCACACGGGTTGCTCGCTTAGCGGGCGCATAACATGCGAGCAATGCAACACCGATCACTATAACGGGAACAATCAAGAATGTTAACAAGTCGTTCGAGCCGACTGCGTACAGCAGGCTCTGAAGAAATCGCGTCACACCAAGTGCCACTGCAATTCCTATGATTGCGCCGACCGCAACGAGACGCATTCCCTGGGACAATATCATGCGAAGGATTTCTTTTTGCGAAGCTCCAAGCGCCATGCGGATTCCCATTTCCTGAGTT
>JBKKAT010000343.1:0-2831 GCA_046714535.1 Acidobacteriota bacterium
TCGTTAACCTCCTCTCTTACAGGACCTTTTTCACGAAAATTCTAGCATGGATGTAAGTCCTTAACAATGAACACTTTTATGGCAAAGCCTCAAAGTCGCTAAGTCTCTGATCGAAGAATTCTGTACTTCGCGTCTTTGCCCCTTCGCGTTAACCTATTCCCAGCGGAATAGTTTTACCGCAAGGAAACAGGAAATAACGCACCACACTCCGAGTCCGGCCAGCGGATGCAGGATTTCGTGCAAAGCGGCTCCATCGATCGCAACGCTTCTCAGCCCATCAGCGAGATAAGTCAGAGGGAAAATACTTGTGATCACATGCGCAAAACCGGGCAGGTTCCCCCGGCTGAAAAAGACGCCGGACAATAACATCATCGGAAGCGTGATGACGTTCGCCAGCGGAGCCACCTGGTCTTCTGATTTGGATACACCCGCAATGCAAAATCCGATCGCGAGAAATGCAATCGCTCCGAGCACGCCTACGATAAATAAGTTCCAAAGACTACCAATAAAATTCAAATGAAAGAAAAGGATTCCCGTTGTAATGAGTAACGTAATCTGTAAAAGCAACACAATCAGGCGAGTAACCACATGGGCCAGTATGAAATCATTGGTATTTAACGGTGTAACTCTCAACCGGCGCAAGATCCCACGTTTCTTCAAATCGACAAAAACAAAGGCAACGCTAAACACGCCCATTTGCATGATCGACATCGCAAGTATGCCGGGCAACAGAAAATCCATGTACGTCAGCTTCCTGCTCTTCACCGGCTGGGCCATCACCTGGATTCGTTGATAATTTGCCAAACGCTGGAAAACGAACTCATCGAAAACGCGTTGTAAAATTAGCATACCGAGCTGTGTTTCCTGCGGTTTTGCATCATTGGAATAAATGATCAGCTTCTGACCGAATTGATATCCGGGCGGAATCACGAGCACGAGATCCCATTCCCCTTTCTCCAAAGCCTTCCATTCCGTATCCTGAACTCCGCGATGCACTTGAACCGTTTTAATGGCTGCCAGGTTGGATAGAATCGAGTCGATCTTGCCACTTGATTGATCCACGATGCCAAGCTGAATCGTTCCGAGTTGGTCAAATTTTACGAACCCGAATAACACGACCATAAATAGCGGGAGGAAGAGTGTCCAAAACACAGCTTCTTTTTCGCGAAAGAACATTTTTAGCGAAGCCACGATCAGAATCCACTTCAGCCTCATTGCTCCTCCCGCAAAGTGTGTCCGGTTAGCTGCAGAAAAACATCTTCCAGTGTCGCCAATCTTTCTGCGCGCGGTTTTGTGAACCCGCTTCGCAGCAAGCGGGAGATCAGTTCTTGAGGTGGGGCCATCGCGACGATTTTGCCGTAATCCATAATGGCAACGCGGTCGCACAGTTCTTCTGCTTCTTCCATATAGTGAGTCGTTAAAACGATAGTCTTGCCTTCTTCGCGAATCTTGCGAATAACCTGCCAGAGGTGATGCCTTGCCTGTGGGTCTAATCCGGTTGTTGGCTCATCCAGAAAAAGGACCACCGGATCGTTCACGAGCGCCGCAGCAATCGAAAAACGTTGTTTTTGGCCGCCTGATAATTGATTCACCCGCGCATCGATTTTGTCCTGCAATTCTACTTCCTGTAGAAGTGCGAGCGGATTCAAACTCCTCCCATATATTTCGCCAAATAAAACCAGCAGCTCCGACAGCGATAACTTGTCAAAGAACGAGGAACTTTGAAGCTGAACGCCAATGCTCTGCTTGACCTTTTGAGGATCTTTGCGAATATCGAGTCCGTTCAGGAACACATCGCCCGCATCCATGGGACGTAACGTTTCAATCATTTCCAATGTGGTGGTCTTCCCTGCTCCGTTTGGACCAAGAATTCCAAAGATTTCCTGACGGTAAACTTCAAAGCTCACATCATTGACTGCAACCAGCGTTCCATACCGCTTCGTCAGATGCTTTACTTCTAAAATGATCTCCGGCATAGCGTTCAGTTGTACCATGAGTAGGATTTAACGCAAAGACGCGAAGACGCAAAGAAAATTATCAGTTAGAATGGAAAACTTACGTTAAGGAGGAATGGATGCGTCATTCTTGGGTTCTCGCAATACTTATTTTCCTTTATCCATTTTTTGCTTCCGCCGTTTCGGAGGAAAAACCGATTCTCGGCTTTACGGAAAAGCAAGCCACCGAGCAGAAACAGTTGGAGAGCAAGTTTGATGGTTATTTGAAAGCAGAAAATCTCCGCGAATGGATGAAAAGGATGAGCGCGCGCCCTCATCACACAGGATCGCCCTACGATAAAGAGAATGCTGAGTTCATGGCCGGTCTATTTCGTTCCTGGGGCTATGACACCGAGATCGAAAAATTTCACGTGCTGTTTCCAACGCCAAAAACGCGCGTTCTGGAAATGATTGAGCCCGAAACATACAAGGCCGAGCTCACCGAACCGGCATTGAAAGAAGATGCAACGTCCGGTCAAAAAGAGGAGCAGCTCCCCACTTACAACGCTTACTCCACAGATGGCGATGTTACCGACGAGCTTGTTTACGTCAACTACGGAGTTCCCAAAGATTATGAAGAACTCAAACTGCGCGGCATCGATGTAAAAGGAAAGATTGTGATCGCGCGGTACGGCGCATCGTGGCGCGGCGTCAAACCGAAGGTTGCAGCCGAGCATGGCGCAATCGGTTGCATTATATACTCCGATCCCACAAACGATGGTTATTACTACGGCGATGTGTATCCGAAAGGGGGTTGGCGCAATGAATTCGGAGTGCAAAGAGGTTCTGTCATGGATTTCACCGAACATGATGGAGATCCACTCACGCCATTTGTTG
>JBKKAT010000344.1:0-5389 GCA_046714535.1 Acidobacteriota bacterium
GTGTTAAGCACGCCGCCAGCGTTCACTCTGAGCCAGGATCAAACTCTCCAATTAAACTTGGGCAACTTCCCTCTCAGGTTGTTGCGGTCTGACCTGTTTAGGGTCAAATGAAACTTCTTTGAGTGCCCTCACTCATCGTTTACACTGTCCATTTTTCAAAGAACAAAATGTCTTAAAGACAATAAAATCCCTTTCGTTTCTGTAAAACTTCAGATTTTAAAGAACCGAAGGATCTTTGGGGGGTCACCATTTCTGGTGGCAGAGTAATAATACGAGTTCTGAAAAATATGTCAAGACTTTTTTCGTAAAACAAAACCCAATTTCCAACCCCCTGTCCTCGTCGAAAAATTGCTTGCTCATGTTAGACTGAGCTGGGATTGTAACTTGCAGAACGAAGGACCGGCCTCACCTGATTTTCGAATTCTTTTCGAATCCGTACCAGGGTTATATCTTGTACTGACAGGAACTTTGGAAATAGTAGCCGCGAGCGATGCTTACCTCGAAGCCACGATGACGCGACGGGAAACCATTCTGGGTAAGAACCTTTTCGAGGTTTTTCCGGATAATCCGGACGATCCAAATGCGACCGGAGTGCGCAATCTTCATGCTTCTCTGAGAAGGGTTGTGCAGGACAAGGTAGCCGATGCGATGGCGGTCCAAAAATATGATATTCGCAGGCCCGAATCGAAAGGAGGAGGTTTCGAAGAACGGTATTGGAGTCCCCGGAACTCACCCGTTTTGGACGCAGAGGGGCAAATCCTCTACATTATTCACCGCGTGGAAGATGTTACCGATTTCATGCGCCTGAAACAAAAGGGGATCGAACAGAACAAACTCACCGAAGAATTGAGGGATCGAGTCGAAAAAACCGAGGGGGAAATCTACTCGCGTGCGCTGGAATTGCAAGAAGCAAATAGTCAGCTCCGAACCGCAAATCAAGAACTTGCAAGCAGAGAAGAAGAGCTCAAACAGATTTACCAGAGACTCTATGAATTGAATGAGCTGAAAACTCAGTTCTTTGCCAACGTAAGTCATGAACTTCGCACACCCTTGACACTGATTCTTGGGCCCGTTTCGAAACTCTTGAACGAAGGAAACGTCACTTCTGCCGACCGGCTTTCGTTAGAGGTCATTCTGCAAAACGGAATGGTTTTGCTGAAACATGTCAATGATTTGCTGGATGTCGCCAAGATGGAAGCGGGTAGAATGGTGCCCTACTATTCCGAAATTGATCTGGCCAAATTGGTTCGACTTGCGGCTGCGCATTTTGAGGCATTGGCTTTAGACAAAGGGATCGCCTATATCGTGAACACACCTGAGATGTTTCAGGCACAGGTTGATCCGGAAAAGATGCAGCGAATTATTCTGAATCTGCTATCCAACGCCTTCAAGTTCGCGCCCCGTGACGGCATTGTGCGGTGCGAATTAACAATGAACGATAACGACGCAATTATTTCGGTCGCAGATAGCGGTCCGGGAGTGCCTCCGGAACTTCAAGAAGTAATTTTTGAGCGATTCCGTCAAGCCGAAGGTGGACTCACGCGGTCATTTGGAGGGACAGGATTGGGTCTTGCGATCGCAAAGGATTTTGTCGAGCTGCATCATGGAACGATCCGCGTCGCGACTTCTCCCGAAGGGGGAGCGCTGTTTCTGGTCCGGTTTCCCTTTCAAGCGCCGCAACAAGCAACCGTCCATGAGCACGGACAAAGCAAAGACACATTCTTGCCCCAGGCAATTCTGTATGAACTTCAGCCTGCAAGCGGTATCAATATTGAGCAAGCGGAAGTTGGCACCAAACCGACTGTTCTTATCGTGGAAGATAACCAGGAGATGATGCGTTTTATCGCCGGCACACTTTCCGGTGAGTTTCATGTATTTCTGGCATATGATGGTAAAGAAGGCTTGGAAAAGTCTCTATCCCTGAAGCCGGATCTTATCCTCACGGATGTAATGATGCCCAGAATGAGCGGCGATCAACTGGTGATTGAGATCCGGAAAAAACCGCAGCTGGCAGGGATCCCCATTGTGCTGTTAACGGCGAAAGCAGATATGGACTTTCGCGTAAAAACTCTGACTGGCGGGGCCCAAGATTTTATTCTGAAACCATTTTCCAGCGAAGAGCTGGTCGCGCGTATCCGAAATCTGGTCTCGTTAAAACGAACCATGGACGCGTTGAAAAGAAATACGATTGCGCTGGAATCAACAAACAAAGAATTGGAAAGCTTTACGTATTCGGTTTCGCACGATTTGCGCGCGCCCCTGCGGGCCATCGATGGTTTTTCGCGAATGCTACTCGAAGAATGTTCAGAGACATTGACCGGTGAAGGAAAGCGGTTTCTGGATATTGTAAGAGCCAATACTCAAAAAATGGGACACTTGATTGACGATCTGTTAACGCTCACCCGGCTGGGTAAACTCGAAGCACGATTCTCCAACGTCGATGTGGATCAACTGGTCAGGGAAATTCTCGAAGATTTGGAGCGGGACCAACAGATTAAGAAATCGGATGTGAGCGTGTACCCACTGCTTCGAATCCGCGGAGACCGCACGATGCTCCGGCAGGTTTTTGTCAATCTTATTTCCAATGCTGTTAAGTATTCACGAAAGAGTGAGCCGAGAATGATTGAAATCGGCAGCCGGTTGGATGAAGATCAGATTGTATATTGGATAAAAGACAATGGTGTCGGATTTGATATGAAGTACGCTGATAAATTATTCGGTATTTTTCAACGGCTTCATAGCGCTGCCGAATATGAAGGAACCGGTGTGGGTCTGGCAATCGCACACCGGGTCATTCAGAAACAGGATGGTCGAATATGGGCCGAAGCAAAAGTGAATGAAGGTGCCACCTTCTACTTCGCCCTGCCCGCCCGGGAGAAATAAAAAAATGAATGAAGTTGAAATCCTTTTAGTAGAAGACAATCCCAACGATGTAGAGCTTACACTGCGTGCTCTGCAAAAACATCATCTGGCGAATAAGGTTTTTGTAGTAGAGAACGGAGAAGAGGCCATCGAGTTTCTGTTCGGGACCGGGAAGTACTCGGACCGCGGGAATATGCCACTTCCCCGGGTTGTTCTTCTCGATCTGAAATTACCGAAGGTCGATGGAATTCAAGTTCTCAGGAAGATCAAATCTGATGAAAAAACCAGAGTCATCCCGGTGGTAGTGCTCACTTCTTCTCACGAGGAAAAGGACATCATCAATAGTTATAATCTGGGGGTCAACAGTTACATCGTGAAGCCTGTAGATTTTGAATCCTTCATTAAAGCGGTTGCCGATCTTGGATTTTACTGGCTACTTTTGAACAAACAACCCCAATAAAAAACTAAAATTAAAAACTAAAAATAAAAAATCGGCGTCGCTACAGTTTCATTTTTACTTTTTTGTTTTTTATTTTTAATTTATTTCAGGTGGAACTGGCCGCTTTCCTTTTTTGCGCGGTTGATTTGAGTTTTTTGAAGCGCTTCCAGCACATGCGGGGCCTGCTGAAGCAGATTCTGGAAATGTTCCCGGTGCAGAGTGAGCAAAACGCAGGGCGTTAGAGTGCGGACCGTTGCCGTGCGCTTCACGTCTTGAATCAGCGCAACTTCACCAAAGTGATCCCCGTCATCCAGAATAGCCACTTTTTCTTCCACCCCTTGCGGATTCGTCTTGTGAACGGATACTCTGCCGCGCGCGATCAAATAGAAACGATTGCCCGCTGTACCCTCGCGAACAACGATTCTGTTGGCCGGATAAGATTCTGTCACAAAGAGAGCAGCCAGCTCTTCTAACAAATTAGAATCAAGGCTTTCGAATATGGGATAACGTTTTAATCTCTCAGGGTCAACTTGAGCGAGACCTTCACTAAATGAAAAACCACTTTGCTTTTGCCAGAGCCTCGCATAGAGATCTCCCTTTGCCAGCAATTCCGGGTGGCGTCCCTGTTCTTTGATCATTCCGTTGATCAGCAGATAAATACAATCTGCGTTTTGTGCTGAAGATAAACGGTGCGTGGCGGAGAGCACGGTGCGTCCGGCGCCGACTCGCGCGAGTGTCTCATTGATGGCCGCTTCGGTTTCCGGATCTAATGCTGAAGTAGCTTCATCCAGCATTAAAATTTCGGGATCCCTTAACAGAGCGCGCGCAATTGCGATGCGCTGGCGTTGCCCTCCGGACAATCCGGAGCCCCTTTCGCCAACCACTGTGTCGTAACCTTGAGGCAACCCCAGAATCACATCATGAATTTCAGCAGCTTGTGCCGCCGTGCGAATCTCCTCCTCACTTGCCTCCGGCTTGCCCAACCGGATGTTGTCCCTAACAGACGCATTGAAAAGGAAACTTTCTTGAAAAACGACAGCCATATGGTCCGACAAGGAATCAAGATTCACCTGGTCCGCGTGGATACCATCGAATGCGATTGAGCCGGTTTTCGGCTCATAGAACCTCAAAAGCAGATTGATGATGGTGCTCTTCCCGCAACCGCTGGGACCTACAAATGCAACGAAGGAGCCACGCGGTATCTGCAAGTCAACGTCCTGCAACGCAGTTTGCCCGCCGGCATACGTGAAAGTCACATTATGAAACGTGATGGCAGAAGCCAGGCGCGGTAGATCGGGGGCGCCGGGTTTGTCCAGGATGTCCGGCTGTTCCGCCAAAAAATCTTCAATCCGCTGCAGACCGCCAACGGCACGAAGAATCACGGGCAATGCTTTTGTGAGGGCCTCTACAGAAAAACTGATGTGGATAAACAATGTGTGAAGGGCGATCAGCGTACCGAGCGTTAGTTTATCCTGATAGACCAGAACTACTCCGGCACCCACCACAAGTATTTCGAAAACAAGGATGATGATTGTTGGAATTCGCTCTACATTGTCTGCTGTAAAACTAAATCGAAGGGTTTTTCGAGCAAGATCAGAAGCTTGTTGCCCAAAGTCTTCAATCAACTGCTTTCCGAGTCCGAATGCCTTCACCACGGCCTGAGCACTGATGTTCTCCTGCACAGTCTGATTGAGGCGTGCCTCTGTTTCTTTCAACCCATAGCTCATTTGTGCCGCTTTGCGCGCCATCCGGCGCGGTGTAATTACGCAAAACAACAAACCGGACAGTGTTAGCATTGCGAGACGCCACTCCAAAGTAAAAAGAATAATGCTTCCGATCAGTACACTCACGGAATGCATGAGCAAACTCGATGCAGCCCATGTCACTGCATTTTCCATCGCTGCTAAATCGGAGGAGAAGCGGGCCATAATGTCGCCCGTGCTTACACGGGAATAGAAACCGATCGACAGGCGTTGAAGCTGTTCAAAAGTTTTTATTCGGATATCCTTCAACACATTTGCGCCAAGGAATGAATACAGATATCCCCGGCCAACGCCGGCAATTGAAGCAACGACTACGCCTCCGATC
>JBKKAT010000345.1:0-8812 GCA_046714535.1 Acidobacteriota bacterium
AGAGAATAGATATCGGCCCGGTGATCAACTGATCCGGAACCTGTCATTTCAGGCGCGAGAAAACGCGCAGTACCAAGATACAAGGGCAAGTTCGTCGAACCATAAAGGGCCCGAACGGCGGCAGCGAAACCGATCTCGGCTATTTTGATCTGCTTGCCGGGAAAGATGAGGATACTATTCAGTCTTAAATTGCCGTGAAAAATTCTGATCTCGGAAGCGGATTGTAGAGTCTCCGCGCATTTAATGATGACTTCCAATGCTTCGGAAAGGGTAAATTTTCCATTTTGCACGATTTCCTGCGAAAGCCAGCCGGAAGTGGCCCACTCCGTCGCTACATAATAAATGTTATCGGTGACTCCAATCTCGTAGAGCTCCGCAATGCCGGGATCATTCAAGGAAGCGGCGGCCTGCATCTGTATGCGCAGGACATCGATGAAGGAAGCATTGCGGGTCAATTCAGAGGACAATACTTTCAGACAAATATCTCTTTCGGAATTGTCCTCCTTTGCTCTAAAAACACGCCCTGACTTGTCCTCATCAATCAGCGCTTCTATGTTATAGAGCCCAAAACGTTCATTCGCTTTGGGAAATTTGGAACCTAACGCATCTCTTGCTTTTTCAACCACACTTACCTACACCGTCTATGAATCGCGATCGTAATCGTGATCATCATCATGAGTCAGTCAAGACTCTATTGAACCAACGAGATACGGATAGCTCGCGATTACGATTACGACTACGATCAAGATCCACGATTACTTTCATTCTAATATTGTTGAGGTGTAATTTTCAAAGGGATCAGGCCGTGGGAGCCTAATCCTATTGCAAGGGTGGCTCTAAAGGATTGGGAGAAATCACATCCAGAGGCTCTTTTACCAGCTCCACACAAATCTTATCGAAGATGGCCCTGACAACGGAAGGTGGGCGTTTCCCGTTGTAAAGTAAGACAAATGTAAGGACCTTTCCATCGAAAGAATCCGCAAAGCCACCTAATGCTACGACTCCATCCACTTTTCGAAATTTTGTAATGATTCGACCCAGATAACCGGTTTTTGCGTGAATTTTTCCCTGCGCTGGAGTTCTTCTCATTCGAGTCTTCAATGTTCCGTCAATTCCCGCAACCGGCAGAGAAGATAAGAAGGCAGAAGAAATCGCTGTCTCCGATTTCAGGTGATTCAATATTTTGCAAAGCGCTCCCGCGGAAATGAAGTTGCTGTGTGTGAACCCGGCGCCGCTACTCAACAAGTACTCCTCTCGTGAAATCCCAACATGATCTAAGAACGTATAGATAAATTCCATGCCGGCACGCACGGTTGCCGGTTTTTCACCCGCTTCCGCAGCAAGGTTCCTGATCATCATGTCAGCATAAAAATTGTTCGACGATTTCATCATGTCATGAATGACTTTGGTAAGCGGATTGGAAGCGGTTCCGAGAAGGAGGGCCTCAGAAGGAACTTCTCCTCTGACCACTTTCCCCTTCACCTGAATTCCAGCCCGTTTCAGCAGATGAACGAAATGCTGACCGGTCCACAGATCCGGCTGCGCCATGTTCTGGTAGGTGACATAATTGTCGTTCAGGTACAGCAGTCTGCGCAGTCTTCGCTCGGCTTTCAACCAGTGCCGTGACATCGGCGAAAGTTTCACCGGGGGATCCAGGTTAATAAATAAAGGATAGTTGCCGCTACTTTTTAGCGAGGCAAGCCACGATCGGGAATCCCTGGCTCGAATGTCTGAATAAAGTGAATCATCAATTACAAGATTTCCGGTAATCAGCCGGATGTTCCGCTTCTGGAGAGCCCCTAAAAATTTTGAGAGCTTCTCTTTATTAAAAGCCGGATCACCTGCGGCACGAAGGTAAAGAGATCCATTTAGGGTGTGATTTTCGATATTCC
The DNA here is from genome assembly GCA_046714535.1 of Acidobacteriota bacterium. GTDB lineage: Bacteria > Acidobacteriota > HRBIN11 > JAKEFK01 > JAKEFK01 > JAKEFK01. The sequence continues at coordinate 1,893 of JBKKAT010000345.1, forward strand.
CATCGCTCAACATTTCTGTCTTAAATTCAAAATCCGCCCCTAAATACTCCAGTGCTGCTCCAGCGGTTAGTATTTTCGCCAAAGAGGCCGGTTTTAGTTTTTTCGTTTCATTCAGCGCGAACAGTTTTCCGTTTTCATCTTCGATGATGATTCCGAGTTCATCAGGATTTACCTGATGCGAGTAAACTATTTCTTGCAAGCGCGCTGAATCGATTCCCCAGACAGGAAAGGAAAGGGCCAAAAGAAGCAGAGTCAGAAGTCCCATCAACCGCCTTTGCTGCATCTATCTCCCTTACTAATAGAAAGATAGATGCCAACCCGAAAACCCGCAACCATTGGAGTGTCATAACATCTATGACAGGAGTAGATTGAAAATGCGGGATCGGGGCTTATATATGTAGGAAACAGCGGAGTAGACGATGAGAAGACGAAGAGTGAAAAGATTTTTTGTTCTTTTTGTAATTCCTGTGTTATTCATCGGAATATGGATGTTCAGCACAGTCCATGCGCAAGCTGACAGGATTTGCGTTTGCCATGTTGAAAACAAGGAGTCCGGTAATGGACATGTGATTGAGGTGGATGAAGATTCACTGGAGGGACATCTAAACCATGGTGACGTCCAGTGCACCGCCGACTGTGAAAAGGCAGTTGGAACATCCTGTCACGCTTCTACGGGAGGTGAATGCAAGGAGGCATCTGACTAACTCATGTGCTAGACTGACCTTCACAAACACTTGAGGAGGATAGTCATGAAAAAGTACATACTCATTCTTTTTTTGACCTTTGGTTTTGCGTTCACATTATCTGCGGCACAGCCGGGTGCAAGTCCTGTCGGGGAAGCATGGGTAAAAGCATTTTCCGCGAATGATCTGGAGGGTGTGATGGCGCTTTATGCTCCGGATGCTCATTTGTTTCCGCCGGACGAGGTGGAAGCAGTGGGGACGGAAGCCATCCGGGCTAATTTTGCCGGACTGATGAACACTTTTACTGTCAAGGATGCCAAGATGCTGGATGCACATCACGAGATCGTAGGAAACCTGTGTTTTTCATGGGGACGTTTTTCTGTTACGTTGGTTCCAAAAGCTGGCGGAGAACCGGTTACGATGGAAGGTCGATTTAGTGACGTCTCCCGTAAGACAAAGGGCAAATGGCTTTACATCGTTGATCATGCATCCGTGAATCCACCTCCGCCACAGGCACAGACGCAACCCGCAAATCAGTAGGCGTTGGGAACCCACAGGATACTTGAGAGTCGTTCCTTCGGTGATTTGACGATTCATGCAACCGAATATTATGCCGGTGGACTTTATCGCTCTACCGGTGACCCGAAATTCGGATCAGTTTCTGACCTATCGGCTATTGATGAAAACCATCTCTTAGCTCGAATTTCAAGGTGATGCCCTGAAATCGCATTTTGCTTTTGGCTCAACCCTCGCCAAAAAGGAATGAACCAGCGAGATGCGCTATTTTTCCGCTAATAAAACTTTCTTTGCGGCCGCAAGATCTTTCAGATTTTCCTCGGGTATTTTTGGATAGTGTAGATCGAGTGAAGCAAGACCATCAATGATGGCAGAAACAACGATTACACGTGTGTACCACTTATTATCTGCCGGCACCACGTACCAGGGAGCATTTTTTGTAGCCGTGTTTTGGATCATCCGCTCATAAGCTTTCATGTAGTCTTTCCAATGAGGCCGTTCCTTTATATCGTTTCCGGAAAATTTCCAGTGTTTCTCCGGATCTTCAAGCCGTTCCAGAAATCTTTTCTTTTGTTCGTCTCGCGAAACATAGAGAAAAAATTTGATGGTGATGATTCCGTTATTGCTTAAATAACGTTCATACGCCCGGATATCTCGATAACGTTTTTTCCAGGTTTTATCACCAAGCAGTTTCTTCGGGAGTTTTTGTTTTTTCAATAGTTCCGGGTGAACCCGCACAACGAGAAGTTCTTCATAATAGGAACGGTTAAAGATCCCGATCCGGCCCCGCTCCGGCAAATGCCTCTGGCACCGCCACAGAAAATCATGATCGAGCTCCTCCGGCGAGGGAGCCTTGAACGCAGCAACCTGGCAACCTTGCGGATTGACCCCTGACATTACGTGTTTAATAGCGCTGTCTTTCCCTGCCGCATCCATCGCCTGGAAAATCAGAAGGAGAGCCCAGGAATCCTGCGCATACAGCCTATCCTGCAGCCCGGTCAGTGCTTGAACCCCGGTCTGCAATGCGTCCTTGGCTTCTGTCTTATCTTCCTTTTCCAACTCGCCCGTGTCGCCCGGATCGAGTTGCTTTAAACGAAAGCCCTTTCCCTTCTCAATGCGATAAGGTTCAGCAAGCTTCTTCGCACTCTTAACAATTTCTTTCAAGTTCGGCATTCAAAATCTCCCGTACTGATTGTACACATGATTTAATGGTTATATATGGAAATCCAAATCAATAAATTAGGAAGCGAAAATTCAGAAGCAATATTTGAATGGGTGAGCCGGTTATTAATAGAGCTCGGGGAAGAAGGGGAAGAGTTGGGTACTCTTAATAAAGAGCGGGTTCTCAAGGCCTGGAAAGAGATTGAGAACCGCTACTCAGCTTTCGTTGCATTGGATGAGAACCGGAACATTGTCGGGATTTGTACGTTAATGGAAAGTTTTGCGATTTATGCCAATGGCAATTATGGAATCATCGACGAAATGTACGTTCATCCGGATTATCGTTCGCTGGGCGTTGGAGCCCGCTTGATCTCCGCCGTGGTGGATCATGGCCGGCAGAAATCCTGGGCAAGGATCGATGTTACGGCGCCCGAAAACGAGCGTTGGAGCAGAACGAGAGCCTTCTACGAAAAGGAAGGTTTCATTTTCACCGGCCCGAAACTCAAAATACTCCTCTAGTCCCAAGTAAATAAAGTCGAGTCAGGGTAAGTAGGGAGATAGGGAGATGATGGGGATAAGGAGATTTATTTTTTGTTATTTTTAATTTTTAACCTTTAATTTTTAGTTTTTACTCCGTCCGCTTCGACGGCTCCTTGGTACCATCTGAATACACACCGATGAGTTCTGTCGCTTTGCCATTCTTCACAACAAATTCAAGACGAACGTCGTCCGTTCCATCCAAAATGAAAGTCGTTTCATTTAAAGGAATCATTTTGTATTTGGGGCCACGCCTTTGATATCGCAATTCCCCTTCTTCGAGAGTCACTTTGCGTTCTTCATATACACCGGCGTACCGCGCCAGGATCGCTTCGCTCAGCTTAACGGGATTCAATTTTGCTTTTTGCGCAGCGATCGTGAATTCGATCTGTGATTTCCTTGCAGGATCCTCCGACTTTGCCGCAAGCTTTTCCAATGCCATCAGGTAGGCTTTATCAAAAGCTTCTGCCTGCGGAACAGAAATGTCGGGTGTCACGCCGGTTCCTTCCCAGTTTGTTTTTGTAATCGGGTTGATGGCTCTTGCCACCGGCACATTCAACACATATTTCTCCTGAATTATTTTTTGATCGGTTGGATGCGCTCCTCCACCCGTCGTTTCGCCAATGATCGTGGCACGCTTCAGGTTTTTCATGTTGTAACTGAACTCCTCAGCACCTGAAAAAGTATAATTGCTTGTCAGCACGTATAAATCTGCATTCTCTAATTTGGTCCCCGGAACATAAGGCAATGTCCAGAAATGCTCGGTTAAATCTTCGCCGCGCGTGTAAATGTCATTCAGGTGAGTCGGCTTTTCGAAAAAATAGCTGCTGATAAACTGGATCTGGCTGGGATCACCCCCGCCATTCTGGCGCAAATCGATGATGATCGCATCGGAGTTGGCCAGGAAACCGAGCGCGGCCATAGCGGTGGGAGCCGCCTGACTCGCAGAAGCAAAATAGCGAAATTCCAGATAGCCAATGTTTCCCGGCAAACGTTCCACTTTACGAAACCCAAAGTTGTCTCTCTTTGCATCATTTAAAAACTGTTCACGCGCTTGCTTTACCTCTGCTTCACTTTGGCTTTCTAACCTCTTTAATCCGGCTGCCTGTTCAGGATTAAACGAGAAGGATAGATGGCGGTCCTTGCTGACGGACCGCAGGTCCTCTGAGATCCTGTGTGCAAACTCCCCAGGGTGACCCATTTTTTCGTATTCACCATTCTTCAATTGAGTTGCGACATGCTTTCCCATTTTGGTTGCAGTTTCCGGAAACACATAAAGTTTTTCCAGCATCACGGTTACGTCCTTGATGATTTCCTGTTTTTGGGCATCGGACAAAGTAACATTTTGGCTTTCCGCATGCGGCAATACCGTAAGAATGACCGCGAGAGCCAAAAACAAACATGAAAATCTTTTGAACATCACAAACTCCTTTGTTTTTTTTCCCGCTGAATGAGTCCGTAAAGTAGCAGATCGGCAATCCGGGTTGCTTTTTCTTCGACTTCTTTTCTTTTACCAAGTTCCCGGGCGGTGAGACTGTAGGGCAATAGTGAATTCGTGGCCCAAATCAGACTTTGTGCAACAGGATTCACGTCCGAAAATTGAAATTTGCCGTACTTCTTTCCTTCCTGAAGAACGTCCTCAAGCACGCTCGCTTCTTTTAAGAAATGAATTTCCCTGCGGCTCATCAAGGCTCCTCGTAAAGAAGCAAGAAGGTCGTTTAAGCTCTGCGAATAATTGCGAACAGCATCGAAACGGAACAGAATGCGCGTGACGAGCATTTTCTTGAGTTTCTCATCCGGACTCTCTTCGCTGCCGGCGATCAGGTGCAATTGAACAAGCAGCCGTTCCACAATGCGGTCGATATGCGAAAGGGTGACGTCCCTTTTGCTGGGAAAATGCAGATAAATGGTTCCCTTTCCAATTCCGACTTCTTGCGCAAGGTCTTCCATTGTCATTTTTTTGTAACCGAATTTCGCGAGTAAATGGTCCACACCATCCAGGATCAGGTCCCGGATATCCTCGCGCTGCGCAATCAATCTCATATGACTAATGACTAATATTGTATTTTAGTCATATTGACTTGTCAAGACAGGCGCGTAGCCTTAACATTTTTGCATGCCGCCGCCGCAAACAGCGCGTACCTGGAAGCAACGTCTTGCCGCAATTCGTTACGTTTTCCAGTTGATCCGGATGGTCTGGCAAGCCCATCCCCGCTACACCATCACCATGGCCTGCCTTCGGTTGGTCCGTGCGTTTGTTCCGGTCAGCTCGCTCTGGATTGGCAAACTCATCCTCGATACGGTTGCAGCGGCGTTTACCGCAACACCCGATTACACGCGCCTCTGGAAATTGGTTGCGCTGGAAGTCGCGATTGTCGTATGTGGCGAAGCTCTGGCAAGAGCTTCTGCGTTAGTGGAAAGCTTGCTGGGCGATCTCTTTTCGAACCACACCAGTGTCCGTTTGATGCAACACGCAGCAGCTCTTGATCTCTATCAGTTTGAGAATCCAAAGTTCTACGATCAACTCGAAAGAGCGCGCAGGCAGACCACTGGACGCATCTCCCTGCTTGCACAATTTTTTTCTATGGGACAGGACATCCTTACGCTTCTTTCCCTGGGAGCGGCGCTTCTGGTCTTCAGTCCACTTCTGCTGTTGCTGCTTACGATCGCTGTTATTCCAAGTTTTCTGGGAGAAACGCATTTTGCTTCGCTGGAATACTCCTTGTTTTTTCGGCGAACACCGCAACGCCGCCAGCTCGACTACATCCGGTATATGGGCGCAAGCGATGAAACCGCCAAAGAAGTGCAAATTTTCGGATTGGCTCCATGGTTAATCGATCAGTTTCGATCTTTATCTTCACGATTCTATGAAGAGAACAAACAACTTTCTATTCGAAAAGCTATCATCTCCTCCCTTTTGTCGTTGATCGGAACTGCAGGCTATTACACCGCATATGTTGTAATTCTCATGCGCACAGTCCAGGGAACTTTGTCTCTGGGCTCCATGACATTCCTGGCCGGAGCCTTCGCTCGCAGCCGAGACCTGATCCAGCGATTGCTTCTGACGGCGGGAGATCTTTTCGAACAGAGTCTGTACCTTAAAGATCTTTTCGATTTTTTTGAGATGAAGCCCACAATTGTTTCGCGCCCCGGGGCGATTGCAGTGCCGGACACAATCCAGCAAGGCTTTGTTCTGGAAAATGTCGGATATCAATATCCGGGAAGTGAACGCTGGGCTTTGCGGAATATTTCCTTTCACATTGCTCCAGGCGAGCGCCTTGCGTTTGTGGGAGAAAATGGCGCTGGTAAAACCACTCTTGCCAAACTGTTGGCACGTTTGTATGAACCGTCAGAGGGACGAATCCTGCTAGAAGGCATTGATCTGCGCGATTACGATCTGAGTTCTTTACGAAAGTCGATCGGAGTGATCTTCCAGGATTTCGTTGAATATGATTTGCCGTTTGATCAGAACATCGGAGTCGGCGAGATCGAGCGCGTGAAAGAATACGTGAATTCAAACAATGGAAATCCCGATGTGTCCCCGGCAATCGTTTCAGCGGCAGAACGTTCGCTCGCAGCTTCGCTTATATCCCGTTTGCCGGAAGGATACCGTCAAATGCTCGGATATCGATTCGATAACAGCGTTCAACTGTCGGGCGGAGAATGGCAAAAAGTTGCGCTGGCACGCGCTTATATGCGTGACGCGCAGTTGCTGATCCTCGATGAACCGACCGCCGCGCTCGATGCGCGCGCAGAGTACGAAGTTTTCACCCGGTTCGCTAAACTTGTTGAAGGGCGCATGGCCGTGATTATTTCCCACCGGTTCTCAACGGTTCGTATGGCAGACCGCATCATCGTCTTGAATGAGGGCAAAGTCGTGGAAGAGGGTACTCACGATCAACTGCTTGACCGGAAAGGCTTGTATGCTGAATTGTTTTCGTTGCAGGCGGAAGGCTACCGGTAACAATTCGTAACAAATTCGATAGGATTTCGAAATACTTTGCGAGTTTCTTAGTAGGGGGC
>JBKKAT010000346.1:0-2676 GCA_046714535.1 Acidobacteriota bacterium
AAACCACAATTGGGAATTGGCTTCGGGCTACCAACGTGCGGTGATTGAGGCCGCAGGCGCGGATGTTTACTTTATCGATTGGTCCAGGGAACCTGATCACACTTTCCGGAAGATTGTGATTATGAGCATCCATCTGCCCCACATGCGGGAAGTGACTTCCCGCGCTTCTTTTGAAGATGCCAGCAGGCTTTGTGCTAATGAGCCAAACATCTGATTTCAACCGCACGCCATGCTTCAGAAAAACCGAAAGCCGTGAGAACCAGGACACGCTCGCCGGGTTCCTCATGAGTGATCAATTGCTGAATGCAGCGCTGTACATATATACTGTATTAAGTATCTGTACAGAAGAGGTAGACCATGAAACAAGACTTGCAGCGGAAAAATTTCAGGTTAGATGCAGCAAAGTTACGGCGTGCTCAAAAGGAACTCGGGACGAAAACTGAAACCGAGACCATCCATGTTGCGCTGGACATGGCAACCGATGAAGTTCGTTTGGCAAGGACGCTTAAGAGACTCCTGGATAAGGGCGGAAAGCATTTCAACTTTGACAATGGGAAGTAAAGCCATCTTCGATACGAGTATCTACATAGGGGCAATTCAGAAAGGTGAAGAATCTGCTGATTACCCCCTCTTGATTGATTCGCTTCCCGTAACGTATCTATGCTCGGTTGTTTCATCTGAATTGTTTGTTGGGGCTTTGGACCATATTGCGTACAAAATCATTAAAGATTTGTCAGATCGTTTTCATTCTTTAGGTCGAATCGTCACTCCAACTCACTCCTCTTGGAGCCATGTGGGAAAAATACTCTCGCAGATAAAACGGAAGGAGCCACAAAACCGATCAAAAATATCCACGCTTTTTAATGATGCATTGATCAGTCTTTGCGCCTTGCAGGTAGGTGCGATCGTCTACACTCGTAATGAAGCAGATTTTCGCTTGATTCAACGTTACAGAAATTTCAACCTGGAGATAATTAAGGATTAGACAACCACATCCAAGTTATTCCTGAGTCTTTTCAATGCTCGCTACCCGGAGACGCGCCTGAGGCACGACGCGTTGACGCAAATTGGCGGAGGCGTGAGGGAATCGAACCCACCGCAACCAGCTTCCGCTGACTGCCAACGGATTTGAAGTCCGCGGGATGCACCAGCACCCATTCACCTCCCCTCTTAAGTTAAGTTACCAGTGACTAGTGACTAGTGAGGTCACTTCTTTCACAATGTCACCAACCGGAACCAATCGAACTTGTTTTGTTTTGCGCTCGACCAACTCAACAGCGTTTTCTTTCAATTTGTTTCCGATCGTGATGCGATACGGAATTCCAATCAAGTCTGCGTCTTTGAATTTTGCGCCGGGGCGTTCTTCACGATCGTCCAGCAAAACATCGAGACCCGCCTGCCTCAATTCGCTGTACAGACGTTCTGCGGTTTCGAGCTGCAATGCGTCCTTCACATTGGCTACGGTCACGATCACTTCGAACGGAGCGACGGAAAGCGGCAATATCATTCCATCTTTATCGTTGTAGAGTTCAACTGCTGCTGCGAGAATTCTTCCTACACCAATTCCGTAGCTTCCCATAACAATCGGGACCTCTTTACCATCGGCATTGAGAACTTTCGCTCCCATCGATTCGCTGTACTTTGTTCCAAGTTTGAAGATGTGTCCAACTTCAATGGCTTTGTCCACGCGCAATCGCCCTTCGCAATTGGGACATCCTTCACCGGATGACGCTGCGCGAAGCTCGGCCCACTGACTCACAGCAACATCACGAGCAACAGAGACGCCCCGCAAATGATAATCATCTTTGTTTGCGCCGGTGGTCATATTGAACCGGCCACTCAATGCACGATCCGCAATGATTCGAACTTCTTTCACATTCACTGCACCGAGAGAGCCAGGAAGCGCGCCCAACAGTCGCTGAATTTCTTCGGGATGCCCGGGACGCATTTCCTGCGCGCCCGTTGCATCTCCGAGTTTCATCTCATTCAAAGCATGATCGCCGCGAAGCAAGACAAGCGCAGGTTTTTCATCCAACATGTAAACAAGTGTTTTGATTTGTTTATCTGCTGCTGCACCCCCCGCAAATTTTACAAGGTCCTCGATTGTGCGTACGCCGGGAGTGGGAAAGCTTTCCAGCGCAAGCTCCGTATCGCCGTCTGCCACGGGATCCAATCGTGAAGTCGCTTTCTCGACATTCGCCGCGTATTGACACTGCGGACAAGTGGCGATCCAATCCTCTCCAGCATCCGAATAAACCATGAATTCGCTGGATTGACTTCCGCCCATTGCACCGGAAGAAGCTTGCACCATCACGTATTGGAGGCCGCAACGGTCAAAGATCCGGCAATACGCCTGCCGGTGTAGCTCGAAGGAATGATCCAATCCATCAAAGTCCTGATCAAAGGAATAGGAATCTTTCATGATAAATTCGCGAACTCTTAGAATTCCGGATTTTGGCCGCGCTTCATCGCGAAATTTTGTCTGGATCTGATACCAGATTTGCGGAAGCTGTTTGTACGATCGCACCTCATCTCTTGCGATAACCGTAAATACTTCTTCATGCGTCATCCCCAGGCAAAGAACGGCGCCTTTTCGGTCCTTCAACCGAAACATGTTTTCTCCCATTACGTCCCAGCGACCGGATTCCTTCCATACTTCCGCAGGATTCAACGCAG
>JBKKAT010000347.1:0-2658 GCA_046714535.1 Acidobacteriota bacterium
CCAGAGAATACGTCCAGACAGGCGCCAATTGTTCCGGCAATTTTGCCGCAGTCACTCCCGTTTGTTGAGCGTTTCCCCGGAAAACAGTCCAGTCGCTTCCCTGGCTATCGAGATTCCAGCAAAGGGCAAACACCAAAACGATCAGTAGATATTTACAACGCATTTTCAAGTTATTCTAACATCGCATTTTTGCTGCTTGTCGTCCATAAGGATGGGCTGGAATGCTCGATTTGCCATCCAGGTCGCCCCGATGAACGGATCAATAGGTTTCAAAAAGTGCTTTCGTAAAGGGCGAGGAAGTCGGCGTCAGTCAGTGACCTGGGATTGTATTTTCCGGTCCATTGCGTTGCAGCATCGCGTGCCAGCTCTGGCAAAATGCTTCTTTCAACTCCCAAATCGCTCAGTTTTTCAGGAAGGCCGGCGATCTGCTTCAGGTCGAAAATCGCTTCCAGCAGGTTTTCCGAAAGTTGCCGATATTCCTTTGCGACTTCTGCCTGATTGAAGCGGATCACGGCCGGGAGCATGAGTGCTACGGCAATTCCATGAGCGATCCCGTAGCGCGAAGTCAAGGGATTGGCGCACGCATGAGCCGCTCCAAGCATGGAGTATTCAATCGCGACACCGGCAAAATGTGAGCCGAGTAACATCGCAGCCCTCGCTTCTAAATTCGCAGGTTCTTGAAGTACCGTTTTAAAATTTTGAGTTAACAGCCGCCACGCTTCCATGGAAAACATCTGCGTGAGGGGATTGCGGGTTCTCGTGACATAGCTCTCCACAGCATGAGTGATTGCATCGATCCCGGAAACTGCAGTGATCCCTCTGGGTGCGGTGGTCGTGACTACCGGATCGAGAATCACAACACGGAACCGTGCTTTGATATCTCCACAAGCCATTTTCGCGTGAGTATTTTCCTGCGATATCAATGCGTAAGACTGAGCCTCGCTTCCTGTACCTGCGGTTGTGGGAATGCCGATCGAAGTTAACATCGGCTTTGTTGCCTTATTAAAACCCCAGTAATCTTCCATCCGTCCGCCATTTGTCAGGAGAAAATTAATTCCTTTTGCGCAATCCATCGGACTTCCACCGCCCAGACCGATGATCAGATCAATCCCACCGCTCGCGCGCGCGTAGTTCGCGCCAGCTTCCACTTGCGTCGTTGTCGGATTTTCATCCAAATCTGAAAACAGAAACACTTCCATCGATTGCTTTCGCACAGAATCGAGAGCTCGTTCCGCATAACCGGCATTGATGATCCCCGCATCCGTTACTAACAGCGCTCGCGTTGCTCCCAGCTCTCTTGAAACGGCGCCAAGTCGATCGAGCGAGTCCACGCCAAAGATCACTCTCGCCGTCGGAAGAAAATCAAAACCATTCATAGGCATTCTAAAGATAAACGCAAAGGCGCAAAGACTCAAAGAAAATCCTTAGATTCTTGGCGACTTTGCGTCTTTGCGTTAGTTTTTTATGACCGCTTGCAAAACTGTTGAGCGGCGGATCATTTCAGGCCAGACATCTTTTGCAGGCATATTGAAGATAACCTCGGCATCTGCATGCCAGACATTCCAATGACCCTGTTGAATTTCTCCTTCTAATTGTCCTGCGCCCCATCCGGAGTAGCCTGCATATACGCGCAGCTTTTCTTTACCACCCAACCTGGGAATTCTCTCCTGCAACACCTCTTTACTGGAACTTAAGTACACATGCCCGAACACTCGCAGAGCCGCCTTGGGTTGCTCGGAAGTTAGAAGCAACACAAACATTCCAGATAAATCGACCGGGCCACCCAGGAACAAGGTCTCTTTGAAGCGCTTCAGGATTGGAAGCTCGGGAAGTGCCTCGGAAAGATTCGCTTTTGTGGGACGATTGATGATCAGACCCATCGCCCCTTCTTTGTTGTATCGAATTAAGAGCACCACCGTTTGTGTAAACCGCGGATCGATGAGCTTTCGCGTTGCAACCAAAAACTTGCCGTCCGTTAGATCGAGATTTGCAAGCGAATAACGGGACGAATTAGCCTCACCGGCAAACGATGTTCCCGTGAAGAGCATGACAACGAGTAACAGAATCACTTTTCTTTTGTGTAACACCGCTTATGATTGACCGATTCGCTCCAGTTCCGGACGATCCCACGCAGCAGAATCAGCTGCTGCCTCATACGTGCTTTGCAGAAACTCAAGCAACGTATCTTCAGGCGATGCCGATTGCCGAACGAAATCATAGGCTAATAGAAATTCTCTAAGATCCGGATTGTACGCAGCAGACTCCGGGCGGGCGATCGCATTACTAAATCCCCCAGGTTCAGGATAGGCGTAAGAGTAAAAGACCGGTTGGGGAAATTGTTCATTTCCCAGCCAGAATCCGCAACTGCTCACTTCGTGAGAATATGCTTCGCGTGTGATCCAGTCCGGAAGATGAGGGATTCCGCCGGGATGTTCCGGCGCGCGACGTCCGGAAAAACGGGTCACAGCCAGATCGAATCCTCCCCAAAACAAATGGACAGGACTGCATTTGCCAATAAAGCGCGCGCGAAACTTCTTGAACACACGGTCAACCTGCACCAACGAGCGCCAGAACCTGTTTGCGTATTCAGCATCATAGGAAGCATGTTCTTTATCTTTATCAAATGGAATCGCTTCCGGCACTTCGTTTGGGATTTTG
>JBKKAT010000348.1:0-2630 GCA_046714535.1 Acidobacteriota bacterium
CCGTAGTTGAATATTGGGAATGCGGTAATTGCAATGAGATTTTCTATTCTGCAAACACGGCTATGAAATTTGATGAAGCCTTTCTGTCGAATAGAAAGCGGAAAGCCGGGTAATCCGCTATCGATCAGGGGCTCCAGTGGCTGGGAAAAGCACTTGATCAGGCGATTGCCACGCGATCACCGGTTCGTATTGGTCCTGGTGACTGAACAACGCCGTATGCACCACAACAGGGGTATTTGCCCATATCGCCAACTTGAATTTTGTTGTGCCGGACGAGTGTCCGAAGGATGTCGGTATCCGCGGGCAATTCGTCTTGGGCAAGCGTAGTCATCACGCATCGCGGATCAGGAATGGCAATATTGATTCGCGCAGTATCACCGATGGCTAGACCGTGATTCATCCAACCGTTTTCAACAAACCCTGCTTCGCCGGTCTTGATGATCACGTTCATGCGGACCGGCGGCGGTCAAAACGGCTCTTGGGCTGAAGCTCATTTAACCGATCGAGTGTAGACGTCGTAAGAACCGATACCGGAAATACATCGAAGAACGAACCGGCGGGGACCGGGGAAGCCAAACCAACTTCAGCGAATAATGCTGCGCCAAGCTTCTGATCGATCACGATGTTGCGATGGCCTTGCGGATCCAGATCCTCAAGATCGGGATGATATTGATCTATGGTGAAATCATCGGGAGCGACACTGGCCAGCCGGACCTCCCTTCCGAAATAGGATGACAGCACGCGGTCGATATCGCTCGAGTCGCTGGTAACTGAAGTGCCATCCGGCATCGTGATCCGGACAGGTGGCACCTCGCGTCCGGATTGTGGCGGCTCAACGAATGATGCCCGGCATTCCAACACATTAGGAAACAGCCTTACGCTCTTCGCGCTTACTACCTTGCCCGAAACTGCATCGATCAGCGCATACGCGCGATCGCCTAAAATGCCTTGCAACGTTAGGTCTGCCTGCTCCAGACGTTCCCCTTTCATAGACTTAACCGGAAATCTCCAAAGCTCGTCTACTGAACCGACGATTTCGTTTGTCGCCATTTCTTCCTCCTTCTATTCACTGCGGCCATTAAATTCTTCTTCGGCCATTGTTTTGTCTGTCACGGGTAGCGACAAAAACGCGGAAGCATCCTTTGCGGTTTCTTGCGCGCGTTCAATCGGCGCTAATTCGCTAAGCATTAGCTTTTTTGAGGCCCCGGTAAACTACGATAGAGCATGTTTGCAAAGATTTTACCATTACTGAACACATCATAGGTTTTGCGCATGTAAGATTGCGCGCGTGTTTTCCCACCACGGAGATCACGGAGAAAAAATGAAAGGTTCTTTAACTCCGTGCTCTGCGTGACTCCGTGGTGAAATCAGTTTGCCTTTCCGGACCGGTCAAGTCAGAATCAGCAAGATATGCTTTTGCAGGGAACCAGACTTGGTCCATTCGAGATTATTTCTCAACTGGGTTCCGGAGGAATGGGTGAAGTTTATCGCGCCAGAGATGTTCGATTAGATAGAGACGTTGCTGTAAAAGTCCTGACCGATAAACTTGCCGGCGATCCGGATGCAATCCTGCGTTTTGAGCGCGAAGCAAAAGCAATTGCCGCCCTTTCCCATCCCAACATCCTCGCGATCCATGATTTTGATCGTGACCAGAATCTTTACTATGTCGTCACGGAATTTCTGGAAGGCGAAACGCTTCGGAAGAAAATCGGTTCTCTCTCGTGGAGAAGATCGGTCGAATACGGATTGGAAATCGCGAAAGGGCTTGCTGCAGCTCATTCGAAAGGAGTGGTTCACCGCGATCTGAAGCCGGAAAACATTTTCATTACAACAGACGGACGTGTGAAAATCCTTGATTTTGGTTTGGCTCAAATCAGACCAGTCAAAAATCCCGGAGTAGCGGATCCTGTAAAGGACCCTACCGAAGAACATGTTCTGGGAACCGTGGGATACATGTCCCCGGAGCAAATCCGCTCGCAAAGTGTGGATGGACGCACGGATATTTTTTCTCTTGGATGCGTCCTGTATGAAATGGTTAGCGGGCGAAAACCTTTTGATGCAGAAACAATATATGAGACAGTCGCACGGGTTTTGCGGGAGGATCCACCCGAGCTTTCGGATACTGGAAAGAGAATTCCGATTGAGCTGCAGCGCTTAATCCTGCACTGTCTGGAAAAAAATCCCGAGGAACGCTTCCAATCAGCGCACGATGCTGCTTATAACTTAAAAACGGTAATGAACCTGGCCGATACGATGCAAACTTCTTTGCCGGGACATTTCGAGTTCAAATTATCTCGAAACCGGTTTTTCTGGTTTTCCCTTGTTGCCATACTTCTTTTAGTTTCGGCAGGTTTGTTCTGGATTTTCGCAAGAACGGGGGGCGTTCGTTCTCTTGCGGTCGTTCCTTTAAACAACATGACGCAGGACTCGAACCTTGAGTATCTTGGTGAGGGGATCTCAGAAAGCGTTACCAATCGCCTTTCCGAATTGAATTCTTTGCGAGTCATGGCTCCCAGCACTGTAAACCGTTTTCGCACCCTGGACAATCCCGTCGAAGTTGGAAAGAAACTGAAGGTAGATGCAGTACTCGCCGGCAACATCTTAAAACAGGGAGAACACATTGTTGTTCG
>JBKKAT010000349.1:0-3283 GCA_046714535.1 Acidobacteriota bacterium
ATTTGACTCCGTTTGATATGGGAACGTTCGGCAGTCTCTCCACACCCAGAATGGCGATAAGATCGCCTACAGTTTTATTCCAACATTCGATACAGAATCCACCTCAGCTCCGGAAGGCCGCCGCGGCCGCACGCGAACTGTTGATCGATCTGGCCGCGCAAAAATGGAATGTCGATCGCGCCGCAGTGCGAATCTCGAACGCGCAATTCGTGAATGATCGGACAAACAAATCGCTGACCTTCGCTGATCTGGCAAAGGGACAGAAACTCGCGAAAATGATTCCACAAGACATTGCCACGACTCCGGTCGCGCAATGGACGATCGCCGGAACATCGGTTGCAAAAGTGGATGGCCGCGACTTTGTCACCGGCAAGCACAAATACACTTCCGACATGAAACTTCCCGGCATGTTGTATGGCATCGTTGTACGTCCACCGGTTTTTGACTCCACGATTGTTACCTGGGATCTTTCACGCGCGCAGAAAATGCCGGGCGTGCTCGCTATGCGCGATGAAAATTTTATCGGAGTGGCTGCGACCGATCCTGACCTGGCGGCGCAGGCGGTCAAGCAAATCAAAGTGGAATGGAAAACGCCGCCGCAGCAACCATCGAATGCGCAATTGTTCGAACTGCTGAAAAAGCCGGCGCCCGGTAGCAGAGTTCGTGGCGGAGAGTCGCGTCGCCGCGAACCAACGAAGCAGGGCTCGATCGATGCGGGACTCGCTGCAGCGGACAAAACGTTGGAGCAAACCTACACCGTTGCATACATTGCGCACGCGCCGCTCGAGCCGCGCGCTGCAGTTGCAGAATGGAAATCGGACAAGCTCACAGTATGGACCGGCACGCAGCGCCCTTTCGGAGTGCGCGGTGAGCTCGCCGAAGCTTTTCGCGTGCCGGAGGAAAAGGTTCGCGTGATCGTACCGGATACCGGTTCCGGTTACGGCGGAAAACACACCGGTGAATGCGCGATTGAAGCGGCGAGAATTGCGCGGGCCGCACACAGGCCGGTGAAGCTGATCTGGTCGCGCGAAGAAGAATTCACGTGGGCTTACTTTCGTCCGGCCGGAGTCATTCGCGTCAAGAGCGGCGTCAAAAAGGATGGCGCGATTACAGCGTGGGAATTTCACAATCACAACTCCGGAGCTTCTGCGATCGAAACCAAATACGACATCCCGAATCTTCACATCGAATTTCATCCGGGTGACTCGCCGCTCCGGCAAGGTTCGTATCGCGCGCTTGCAGCTACTGCGAATCACTTTGCGCGCGAGACTCACATCGATGAGCTTGCGCACAGCGTCAACATGGATCCGCTTGTGTTCCGGCTCAAGAACGCTTCCAACGAACGACTCCGCGGAGTGCTTCAGGCAGCGGCAAAAGCATTTGGCTGGGGAGATCGAAAGCCCGCAAAGGATCATGGTTTCGGCATCGCATGCGGTTTTGAAAAAGATAGCTACGTCGCGTGTTGTGCTGAGATTGCGATGAGCGCTTCGAAAGGCCGGGTAAGGGTGGTGCGTGTTGTGGAAGCATTTGATTGCGGTCCGGTTGTGAATCCGAATCACCTAAAAAATCAGATTGAAGGAGCGATCGTTCAGGGAATTGGCGGCGCGCTCTTTGAAGAGATCCGTTTTGAGAATGGCAAAATTCTCAATTCGCGCTTCTCGCGTTATCGTGTTCCCCGCTTCCGCGATCTCCCTTCCATCGAAGTCGTACTCGTGGATCGCAAAGACATCCCCTCCGCCGGCGCCGGTGAAACTCCCATCGTCGGCATGGCCCCCGCCCTCGGCAACGCCATTTTCGACGCTACAGGTAATCGCCTCCGTTCGCTTCCACTAGCAAAATAAAAGCAGTTTTCATCAGATATATCGTTTGATTGATCTTGCCGGCGTTCGCAAGTTACCGAAATCTACGCTTTCTATCAGCTTTTATAAACTTTGCGAATGCGCATTAAAGAATGTGCCTTTTAACACTATTGCATCGAATCAAATAAGAAGTTACAAGTCAAATTGGCGGCCTGACACTTTTTAGTAGACAAAGCAATATATTTGTTTCCTTGCTCTATTTTGCCTTTTTGGGCTAAAACTCGCCCCAGCGAGTAAAGCGATTTTGCGGACCGTTCTTCATTTCCCGCTTTTTCAAACAGTTCAGATGCTTTCAGTAAATATCTGTTTTCTTTATCCCTGCTGTCATCAGTAAAGGCAAGTACGTTACCTGCCAGATCATACGCCTCGGCCAAATTCATTACGTTTCCAATCTGTTCGCTAAGCTGAATCGAAAGCTCCGCATAAAACAGTGCTTTCTTTTTATCTCCCATCAGTAGATAGGCTAGAGATGCATTTCTTAAAGAGACACTCTCATAATAGGTATGCTTAACCTGTCGAAACAATTTCAAGGCCCGTTCCTGTAAATTTATTGCATGAGAGTAATCTTCTCTCTCGTAGGAAATTCTTCCAAGGTGGCCAATCGCGAGTCCTTGACAGGCCAACGAGCCAACATTTGAAGCTAGTTGTAGAGCAGTTTCAAAATGATCACTTGCTTGATCAAGCTTTTGTTCTTCAAAAAGGAAATGTCCGAGATTTATGTGTAAAAAGCTAAGCACAACCGGTTCATTATTGCAGTACATATTCGTAATGCTTCACCAAATGTTGCACGAGCTTCTTTGAAAGCTTGAAGATGAACATAAGTCGCCCCGAGATTTGTAAGCACATAGCATTGTCCAACTAAGCTTTCCGGATCTTGAAATGTTTTCGAGGCACGCAGTAAAAGGGTTTTTGCTGTGGAATACTCCCCTCTAAACAAACAAATGGTCGCGTAATTACACCAACTGATTCCTTTGCCTCCCAGATCACCCATTGAATCAAATATCTTGAAAGCAGCGTCTTGCGACTTCCACGCTTCTTCGTATCGTCCGAGGGCTGTCAGGCAGATTGACCTATTTGAGTAAGAACATGCAGACAAAAAACGATCACCTCTTTTTAGTGCGATTTGCAGACCCTTCTCGAACGCAGAGAGACTATTCTCGGAATCCCCTAAATTGGTTAGGCACACTCCGTATTCTATAAAGGCAGTGGCCGTAGCCAATACCGCAATTGATTTCTTCAATTGTTCCGCGGCTTGTTCGTATTCTTTGGCCAGGAAATGTTGTTCTCCCGCGCGGTAGAAAACTTCAGCTTTAGCCACTAAATCTGCGGCTTCATTTTCGGCTTCTCTCCTGAAGTCATTGATGGTTCCTCTCTGAAGCATTTCTCCGGAAGGGCCAGCTGACAAAGCCTTCTCTCTTCGGCCT
>JBKKAT010000350.1:0-6799 GCA_046714535.1 Acidobacteriota bacterium
GTTGTCTATGGGTTACTTTTCCGGGCTGTATCGGAAACGCTTTTGACGATTGGCTCCGACGCAAAACACCTTGGAGCAACGCTCGGTTTTTCGTGCATCCTCCATACCTGGGGACAAAATCTCCACTACCATCTGCATATTCATTGTGTAGTGGCAGCGGGAGGTTTGAGCACCGACAAAAGATGGATCTGTAGCCGAAAGAAGTTTTTCTTACCTATTGCGGTTCTCTCAAAAATGTTTCGAGGGAAATTTCTTGCGCTTCTGAAAAGTGCATTCCTCGCAGGAGAACTAGCCTTTACTGGAAAATTAAAAGAACTTTCATCACAGCAACCATTCTATGAATTCCTGAAACCTCTATATTCTGTTGGATGGAACGTCTACTGCAAACCGCCGTTTGGAGGACCCGTTCAGGTCCTAAAATACCTGGGACGATATACGCATCGAATTGCCATTTCCAATCACCGGTTGATCAGCTTAAACAACGGCGAGGTAAAATTTCGATGGAAGGATTACCGTGACAAATCCCGAATCAAAGTGATGGCCTTGCCTGCCGAGGAATTCATTCGCAGGTTTCTGATGCATGTAGTTCCAGCAGGTTTTGCCCGAATCCGTCATTATGGGTTTATGTCCAACCGTAAGAGGCTCGAATCCCTATCGTTGATTCGCTCGGCTTTAAGTCTTTCGACGTCCAAGGAATCTTTCCCTGAAACCACTATTGCCTCAGGGCTTGATACTATCGAACGTTGTCCTGTTTGCAACACAGGCAAGATGGTCATCGTTGAAATTATTTCAAAGACACTGAGACTAGATTCATCATGAGGCAGGATTTGACTGTATCTTCATTGCTGGATCCATCGGGAATTGTAAACGTGGCAGAGCTTTGTCTGTTCAACAAGTTTTTTGCCCTTATAAGACTATCAACACAAGAACAAAACAACACTCTCTCTTTTTCTTGCGACATTTCTAATTGCCATTGTCAAGAAATCCCTCAACATCACCCTTTCCAGGAGCATTCTTTACCCATAGACCGAGTCGGCCGCGGTATTGTCCAACCCCATTTTTATCCATAGCCTCGCTCAGCCTCTTAAACTTTCTCAATAACCATTCTTTTCTGCTAATCTTTAAACTTGCCTCACTTGCGAGGCTATGGATAAAAATCTATACGTTCGCTGGCGCACTCATCTCACCGAGATATAATAAACACGCAATGGCGATTCCGGACTTCCAAAGTATCATGCTCCCTCTGCTTCGTTTTGCTGCTGATCGGATGGAGCATTCCCTGGCAGAAGCGCGTGAATATCTTGCCAACGAGTTTTCCGTTTCGGAGAGTGAGTTAAAAGAACTTCTTCCTAGCGGAAAACAAACAACTTTCTCGAACCGCGTTGCTTGGGCAAAGAGTTATTTAACAGGAGCGGGCGTATTAGTATCTCCAAAGCGTGGATACTTTAACATTTCTCCACGAGGTCAAGAAATACTCAAAAATCCCCCGAATCGTATCGATATCAAGTTTCTAGATCAATATCCTGAGTTTATTGAATTTCGCTCCTCGAAAAGTAAAGACGATGAGCCGGCAATATTGTCGGAAGCAAGTGAAGCTAACACACCGGAAGAAACACTCGAACAGGCACATGCAAGAATCCGAAGTATCCTTGCTTCAGAATTATTATCTCGACTCAAATCAGCTTCTCCGCTATTTTTTGAAAGGCTCGTCGTACAATTGCTGCTAAGCATGGGATACGGTGGGTATGAGGAAGCCGGAACCCATACAGGTAAAAGTGGCGATGAAGGTATTGATGGTGTAATAAAGGAAGATCGTCTAGGTCTCGATTCCGTATATCTTCAAGCTAAAAAGTGGGAAGGTACCGTTGGACGCCCAGAAATTCACAAGTTTGTCGGCGCTCTCCACGGTAAACGTGCAAAAAAGGGTGTCTTCATAACCACAGGGACGTTTTCCACCGAAGCGCTTCAATATGTTGAACACATCGAACCTAAAATTGTTCTGATCGATGGCAAAAAGCTTTCAGAACTAATGATCGATTTTGATGTTGGCGTAAACACTGTCGCAACTTTCGCCGTAAAAAGAGTCGATTCGGATTTCTTTACGGAAGAATAAGCGCCAGCGAACAAGTCGTTCGAGGCGACAACAACAGCACCTCACTCAGTCTTGCTGCTTGCAACGCGTTAACAGTCATTTGTTTACAAGAACGGCTTTCGAGCTAAAATAGTCTGCAGTAGGGAGTGGAAGCAAGCAGCAAGCCTTCGTTCGGCTGGTTGTTGCGCCTCAACTCCAGCGTTAGACGGTGGGTCCTTCGATGGCACGAGGAGCAGAATTATGAATAGTCCAACCGAGGACGGCGTGGCCCCGGCCAAGACACCCTTTCTCGCGCAAGTAGTGCTTGCCTGTGTGACCTATTACGTGGCCGTGATCGTATTGCTCCACTTCTTATCGCCTCATGTTGATCCCCGGTATCAGTTCATGAGTGAGTACGCGGTAGGCCGCTACTGCTCACTCATGACCACAACTTTCTTCGTTCTCAGCGCGGCTTCTTTCGCTCTTGGCGTCGCACTATTTAGAAGTCGCAAGGTGATTCGACCGTCATTACCCGGACTGGTGTTGCTGCTCATATGGGTGCTGATGATCTGCATAGCCGGCATCTTTCCGACAGACCCGGATGAAGGACCGCGGAGCGCGGCCGGCCTCATTCACGGCAGAGCGTCAATGCTTGGGTTCACAAGCGTGATCCTTGCGCTTCTCCTGCTCTCGGCAAGCTTTCGCAGGCGAGACTCTGCACTACGACCGGCTTTCAATGTATCGTTGAGTCTTGCGCTTTGCGTGCTGCTGACCTTCGTCGGGATTATGGCGGGGTTGCCATTCACAGGACTTCTTCAGCGGCTTCTGCTCGTCCTGATCCTGAGCTGGCACGCGCTTATCGCGCTGAAGCTCCCGCGCGCGGTCTAACAATTCATTCCAGCGTTCGGCGGCTTATTATTCCTGCATACGCTATAATGAGAATATGAGCATAAAGGAAGAAGCCAAACGGATTATTGACACGCTTCCGGAAAACTCCAGCTGGGAAGATATCATGCACAGGATCTACGTTCGGCAGTCCATCGAAGCCGGCATGAAAGACATCGAGGAGGGTCGAACCATCGATGTTGAAGAGCTTCGAGCCAAATATGGCCTGAAAGATTGAGAGTTCGTTGTACGAGACTCAAGAGACTATGCTCTCCAAACCGTAGATCGCATCATCCAAAGGTCGAAGCAGATCGCTGACTTTCCTTATTCCGGCAGGATGGTTCCCGAACTAGAAGTGGCAGAGATTCGAGAAGTCATTGTCGGTCCTTACAGACTCGTTTACACTGTTCGCCCAGAAGCTCTCTTCATCGTTGCATTATTTCATGCATCCCAAGAACCGCCATGGGGTCCCTAGTAGAAAAGCCGCCGAACAACTCATTGGAGCCGACAACAACCGTGCCTCACTCGGTCATGCCGCTTGCAATCCGGCTTAAGTGTTTTGGCCAGGGCAAGCCAATCTGGGTTATCATGTTTGTGTTACGGGTTAACTTGCAAGCGTCATGCCTTTGCTCGGCCGGGCGCTGCGGGTGAACTCGAGCGTTCGGCGGAAGAGGAAATATACAATGATTTACAAACTAGTTACTTTTAGAGCGTTCATAATACTGGCACTAATCGCATGGACATCCTCACTGTTTAATTCCGCAATAGCTGACGAGCCGACGTTGCGCGAATTAAACCATCTTTATGACCGTGCTTTGGTAGAAGCTGATGGCACGGTACTGGACCGCCTCTATTCCGGGGATTTCAAATACATCAGCTTTCAAGGGGAGGTTCGTAACAAGAAGGAACAGATCGAATCCTTGGTCACGGGTCGGGTCGACGTGCTTTCTGGTAAAAGCGACCAAGTGGATGTACGCATTTACGGGAACGTTTCAATTGTCACCGGCCGATTTATCGGGCGTGCAAAGGTAGAAGGCCAGGAGTTCCCGGTTGCTGAGCGATACTCAACTGTTTGGGTGTATTCTGGAGAGTGGCGACTAGTTCTTGAACATGCAAGTATGATTAAGGAATAGTATTTGTGTTTGCGTGTCTTCCGCCGAACAACTCATTCGAGCCGACAACAACCGTACCTCACTTGGTCATGCCGCTTGCAATTCGGCTTTTAATGCAGTGGTGCAAGGCAAAGTCTAATCGGCTATGATTGTCTTGTGAAAGGTTGAGCTGCAAGCGTCACGCCCTCATTCGGCTCGGTTGTCGCGGCTCAATTCGAGCGTTCGGCAGCGCATACGAAGCAACAGACAGCAGGAATATCATTGTGCTATTGAGGTTGCTGAAACCAGTTAACGTTCAAGAATTAGTCAAAGGAGATCAAGATGAAGTTTATGATTATGTGGAAGATATCGCCTGAGAATTACAAGACGGCGGTTGAGCGGTTCCTCAAAACTGGCGCTCCGGCACCGGAGGGCCTGAAAACAAACGGCCGCTGGCACACAGCGGGTTCCAGTAGGGGCTTTCACTTGGTGGAGGGTTCCGACGCCGCGCTCGCAGAGATCAACGCCCAGTGGGCTGACCTGCTAAATCTAGAGGTTGTGCCCGTCGTTGAAGATGACGTGGCCGGGCAGGTTGCTACTAGGGTGTACGGAGAAAAGTAGCGCGGCCGAACAACTCGCTTGAGCGGACACATCCTCGAGCCTTTCGCTTCGCTAGGCCCCTGGGGTGTGCCGCTCAGCTCGGGCGTTAGCCTGCTAAAGCGAAACTTGACTGCATGGCATACTTTTTACATCCGCGAAACGTGAAGGAGAGAAAATTATGAGCATGACCATTGAACAGCGAATTCAGCACTTGGAAGACCGAGCGGCTCTTAAACAGCTTGTAGATAACTTGCCGACGACAAAGACATCGACAATCAAATCCTACTGTTCACCGAAGATGCGACTGTGGAAACCTATTTTGGTGACACCCTGTTTGCGTCAATGCAGGGCCGCGAAGAAATCGGCAAGGTGTTTTCCTCTTTCTTAGAAAACTTCGACACCGTTTACCACATCAATGGACAGCAAACCGTTGAGGTAAATGGTGACCGAGCCACGTCGCACCATTACTGCTTAGTAGTATTGGTATCCGATTCAGAAGGGAAGAAGTCGAAGAACACGAATGGCGTCATTTACAGGGACGAATATGTTCGGAGTGATAGCCAGTGGCTCATCGCTAAACGTATAGCTCGCTTCACTTGGCGTCATGCGGAAGAACTTAACACACCCTCCTAATTCTATGGCTTAATTCAAATCCGTTTAGCAGCTAATGCTCGATAACAAGCAGGCTAACATGGCGCTGCACCCGACCGCCTACAGTCCGCTCGTTCCGCGCGCATTTACCATCGAATGTTAAACTATACATATGAAACAAGAGCTTGTTGCGGAAATCCTTGAACTTCCAATCGAGGAACGGATCAAACTGCTTGAGGCAATCTGGGACAGTATTTCCGTTCTCCCCGATGCGATTCCTTTAACGACCTGGCAGCGGGAGGAACTGGACCGTAGCCTTGCGGAATATGAGGCGAACCCTGATTCGGGCATCACCATGCAAGATGTATTCGCACGTTTACGTCACAGTTCATGAGCCTTTCAATCATCTTTTTCCCTGAGGCGGAAAAGGACCTCAGCAAAATCTATCAATGGTACGAATCTCAAAGCGTGGGCTAGGAGAAAAGTTCATTCGGAACCTCGAAGAAAGGCTTGATATTGTGCGTGAATTTCCGGAATCATCTCCACTCATTTACAAGAACATCCAGCGAATTATCCTCGGAAAGTTCCCAGATCTTGTTTTCTACATAGTTACGCAAAGTCAAATCACGGTTTTGGCCATTATGCATGCATTTCGTGATCCAACAAAATGGCCCCGATAATCGGCTAAAATGCGCGCGAACAAGTCGTTCAAGCGGACAACACCTGACGCCTTTACACACTGGAATTTCTTTCGAGTTAGAATAGCCTGTAGCCAGGGAGCGGTTGCAAGCAGCAAGCCTTCATTCGGCCCGGCTGTTGCGGCTCAACTCCGGCGTTCGGCGCCGCTAAGACGGTTATTTCATCGCCATGATAGGAGAAACATCCATGAAGATCATTGGCTTCGTTGTTGTCGCGCTAATGATGGCGTGTGCGTATGCTGCAGAGCCATTACCGGATGAGAAGCAAATCTTAAAGCTCGAAGATGACTGGGCCCGTGCTCTAGAAACGCACGATCGCAAAGTTCTAGATCAGATTGTTGCCCCAGGCTTTACATTTATAGAGCCTGATGGAAGCACCGATCTCAAAGTAACGGTGTTTGGGAATTCCGCGTTAGCCTCGGGAGTCGCGCACATCACAGAACGACGACACGGTAAGAGTTACCGATTCAGCTTACGCTGGAAGGAACTGTGGCTCAAGAACGACGGCAAGTGGCAGGTTCTTGCCTCGCAAGCAACACCTGTAAATCCAAAATGGGATAGTCCTTTTCTGATAAAAAAATAGATGTTTCGGCGGCCCGAACAACTCGTGGCAGCCGACGCATCACGCGATGCGCGGCTGAACTCGGCCGTTCGGCAGCTACTTCGCGAAACTCGACTCAAAGTAATAATATGGTGGATAACTTGCATGTCCTTGTTTGGATGGAACGCCATGATGACGTCAGGTGGGAATGCGATAGCGATCTGGGATTCGTGCTCCGGCTGCGCACTCCAGCGGCAGCCAAGAGGTTCCAGGATCTTTGCGGGGGGCTCGGATTCGTCCCGAAGCCCGATGGAACTTGGGT
>JBKKAT010000351.1:0-3222 GCA_046714535.1 Acidobacteriota bacterium
ACGGAAAACCGGTCCATTCTGACCGTCTTTGCCGTTCTGTTCTGCATCGCCTCCATTGGACTGGAGCAGATTCGATGGGCCAGCAAAAAACTCCAGTATGGAATTGCCGTTGGAATTCTAGCTGCCTCGATCACAAATTTTTACTACACATCGCTGACAACATTCTATTTGTTTGATCCAATCAGCTACTTTCTTGGACGTGAAACGGCGGCCCAATACCGGACACGTCTTTCGGAAAGCCAGAGGGTTTTTGACTATTTAAATTCCCAAAAAGAGGCAAGGCGTGTTTTACTGGTCAGCATTCATGTCCCTTATTACTTGAACAAAGCATCTCTATTCAGCAGCTTTGCCGATCCTCCGATCGCGGAAATTCTCACCGCTAACGTGAAGAACGTTCCAGATCTGGCCCGGAAATTCAGGGAATTGCAGATAACGCACGTTGTCATCAATCGAGACGCCTACCGGAAAGAGAATACGGAGAATTTATATTCCTGGAACAAAGAACAACGTCTGCTATTTGAAGAATTCTTACTGAAAGAATGCGTTCCTGCGGTGCGTTACGACATGGATTTCGTTTTCAGTGTTAAGGACAGCAATTAACTTTGCTTTAAGAACTTATCGAGTTGCCTTCTATGCCGCAGAATATGAACGATCGCGTGCTCCAGCAACTGTTCCATGTGATAGTTCCCGCCCCAACGCGGATGGACGACTGTTCCTTCGATCTCCTCTTCTGACATTTCCCAACGGCCTTCAAGTGTTTCAACTGTGTAGTTCAAAATTGCATCGATTTGTGTGAGGGCTTCCTGCCGCGATAACAATCGTCTTCCCGGCCGTGTAGATGGGATCGCGAACGGTTCCCGTAAGTAATCAGCGTAACCGTATCCGGAGTTCACCACATGGCTCAGAATGGTTTGGATCGATCGACAGTTCTCATCCTGAGTTCGTTCGTCCATTAACTTTTCATAGGTGGAATCGGAAATGGATTCGACGATTTGCTTTAGTTCAAGGGCCGCGCGCTCGTATTCGTCCATCATCGCGCCGACACCGCCTTTCCGGTAGGTTGGAGTTTTCGACATAAACCCAATATATCACGCGCGAATGGAAAACCAGGAGCGGACGGGACGTCCGCGGTCCATAATGCCGGCGAGTCGCCGGCGCTCCATAGTGCTGCGCTCCTCTTATTCTTCTTTGACGATGAAGAGGCCACGCTCGATATCGCTAATCAGAATATTCCCGCTCGGCAAGAATGGATAGACACCCCATACACCAGCGAAATCATTTTCGTTACCTTCCGGATATGTGTCAAAGAAACCTATTTCCTTTAGCTTAGTCGGCTTTTTTGTGTCAAAAATCACAATCCCTCGTGTGTAGTGCGCAACGTACAGCCTATCACCAACAACGACGGCATTGTGCTCGATTGCCTTCGTGTTGCCCTGGTGACTTCTACGAATTTTCGGATTCAGAAAGTTTTTTATGTTGATCGTCATGATTCGGGTTTCCCGGTCACCAAAGGCCTCATCCAGTTCATCACAAGAGAAAAGATATTTCTTATCTGATGAAATCCATCCCGAATGTGGATAAGCAATTCCGGTATAGTCAATCGTGCTTAAAACCACGGGCTGGTCTTTATCGGTGAAATCTATGAGCCGCACATCTGAACCTGTCCATGCAAAAACTACTTCGCAAGGATTGTGACCGGGAGCACATTGATCGGCTCTCGAATCTGTAAAGGTCTCAGCGTAAATATCATGGACGTAGGTCTCCGTGTACTCACCGAGAAGTTTCGGATTCTTTGGTTTCTTCAAGCTAAACTGAGTCAGGCCCCGATTAGACCCTTCGAAATACAAATACGGTGTTCGCCCCGGTAAAGCTGCGCCGGTCGCGTAATCAATGTTGGAGACAAAAACAGTATGGCTGGTATCTACGTCCCTGTCGGTTCGTGCTAGAGAGATGCTGTCCGGAAGCTTCGTAAGGTCAATAATTTGAATGCCGGCTCCCCGGGCTTCCGTAGAAATGTAGGCATACCCTTCCCAACGGTTCTTTTTCTTGCTGAACCGGGAATACGCTTTCACTTCTCTCCAAATAGAATCCAATGACTCAATCGATCCGACAATTCTTGGATGAAACGGATCTGTGACTTCTACTACTGTTACGGAATTATAAAGTCCGATAATTGCATATTCTCGATTATCGTTTTGATCTACATAGCCCCAAACGTGGCTGGCTGCCTCCGGATTTCCCGGGAATTGATTCAACGCAATCTGCGCTTGCAGCCGGACCTTCTTGCAAGCATAACCGCCACTTTGCCCATCGATGCACGATTGCGCATCAGAAACGCTGCAAAAACCAACAAGCAAGATGGACAAAGCAATCAATCGAATCACCATAAAAATCTCCTCCTTTCAGGAAAGGAGCGCGGACCCGAGCTCCGCGCTCCTCTATGCGGGTAAAACACCCGCAACTCCATATATGATTCTACTCGTATCCAGGGATTCCTATATTCTCCAGAATATCCAGAACACCATTTTTGTCGATGTCCGGAGCGAAACGGGTCAGATTGGTGACCTGGGACAAAGCATCATTCGTCGTGTTTCCCTTCCGTCCATTGTGCGGAGCGTGGCATCCTGCACAAACACGAACTTCTCCACCCTTCAAAATTGTTCCGAAGCGTTCGCGGACGACAACCTTCTCCGAATGATCGAGCAACTCCCAAATCAACGGAGTATCTGCCGGAACGAGCGCGGCGAATGAGCCATCAGAACGAACCGGCGCTTTCCCAAGTTCTACGAATTTGCGTGGGGAATAGAGCGAGAAGACCGGATTCGCGTTTCTGGCCCTGGCCATTTTATAAATGCGCACGAAAGATATCGATCCACGTTCCGGCACAGTTTGGCGGTCTCCATTCACGACCTTTTTGAAATTCGGGCCGCGATGAAAAACATCCAGACTATTAATCATCGCATAGTTTACTTTAGTGGATCTGACGGCCCCTATAGAAAATGGAATTTCACGGCGTGCGACTAATTCTACAGGCTGCCAGCACCAGAAATTGGGATCTTCATAAATCGTTTCTTGCTTTTTACCATCAGCAGATAAGCGCACGATCTTGAAGTTAGGAATTTCGGAGGCTCCCAATTTCGATTTGCTTTGATAAACTGCGCCTTTCGCATAGCTTGCCAGAATCGAGCCGTCCGTCATCGGAAAAGAATCGCGCCACCTGCC
>JBKKAT010000352.1:0-2725 GCA_046714535.1 Acidobacteriota bacterium
AGAAAATAATCAACTCCATATTTCCAGTGAATTCCTGGAGTGTATTGAAAGCCTGTGGAGGTACGATTTCTTTGCAGCCTCAAATCAAGGGGATGAGCCGTTGTAAGCAAACCGCTGATGAACTGTCTTTGGGCAAGAAGGCCTGCCGCATAAGTGGGATCGGTGTTGGCAACCGGATTGATGTTCTCAATCCCCAGCTGTAACGAGTCGGGTAAAGACCAGACGCCGGGAGAAGTTTCAGTCCAGATTGTTTCGCCGCTTCGTGAAAAATAATGCGGGATCTTCGAATAATCGAGATAGATCTCGTAACTTCCTTCAACCCCGTAGTCAAAACTGTACTGGCCATTGTTCAACCCGACATTCTTTCCGCGAAGATCCAGGAAGCGATTCTCTTTCAATTCAATATCCACGCGGAAGCTGTTGATCAGAAAACCTTCGGGCAATTCTCCGTATTCTTCCGCTTTCGATGATTCTTCCGAAAAGTGATCGCCCCAAACTCCGGCGGTCGTTTCAATGGTTGTTACCGCGTCCTCTTCGGGTTCCTCTGCAGGCGGTGAAGGTGTTTCGGTTTTTGCTTGTTCGGTTTCTTCCTGTTGTGGGTAAAGTGGAAAAGTTATCGCGAGTGACAAGAACAAGAGAATCAAAAGTTTTGATTTGATAAACATCATTCGCCTCCTTCACTCAGCGTGTAAATGTCCATCCGGAAGGATGGTTTGATCCATGGACCGTCAAATGGCAATTCGAGCAGGAACGCGAAAAATCTCTGTTTGAAGAAAGTTGCTGAGCGCTGCCGTCATATAGGGTTCCCGGATGTCTTGTATCCATGTGACAGGACTGACAGATAAAAGGTCGTTTTGCCACCATCAACTTCGGATGATTCGATCCATGGGGATTGTGACAGGTTAAACAATTCTCCTTTACGGGTGGATGTTCCCACAAAAACGGACCTCTCTTTTCCGTATGACACGTGTAGCATTGTTCATTCACTGAATGTGCGGTTAACATTTTCGGCGTCTCCGTCCCATGTGGGTTATGACAATCCGAGCATGTCATCAGGCCTTCACGGATTGGATGGTGAGACGTTTTTTGAATCTGTGCTATGGTCAGCAAATGGCATGTCGCGCACGTTTCGTCAACCTTTGCTGTTTTCAACTGCGCTTTCTCGGATTTCGGATGATGAACGGAATGGCAGGTGTTACAGCTCAAATCCCGATTCGCGTGAACCGAACCGTGCCACATCGCCTGTTTTTCTTTTTCATGACATTCCAGGCAGGCGTTCGATGCCTCCGCCGCCTTCATTGTTTTGAAGCTTTTGATGAGATTCTTATCGCCTGTTTCCGCATGGGCAGCACCGGGACCATGACAGGTTTCGCAGCCCTGACTGGAACGCATCGCAAATCCTTTCTTGGCATGAACATTTTTGTCCCATGCGGCGGCGATATCTTCATGGCATGAAGCGCACTGCTCACTCCCCACATAGCCGCTCTCAGGTTGAGTCGAAGGCGGCGGTGAGCTCTCTTCCTGGCCACTGGCGCCCGAAACGATCATCAGCAACGCAAGAGGAACAGAACACATCAACAAAATCAGTAACATGGTGTTCCAGGTTTTTGTCTTCATTGTCGTTCCCTCTCTAACTCAGTTACGCAAGTCATGTACCACTCCCATACGAGCACTCCCTCATTCCGGTTACCGGCAAGCGGTCGAATCGTGACAATATGGCTCATGATTCTTCCCATTTTGTTATCAGCGAACACAAATAAAACAGCATGCCTAGCAGTAAGAAGATGCCGCCGGCCAGGGCAAATAGAAGAAAAGCCGTGGGATGGGACCACCGCAGGGAAACTAACTCTATGAACAGTCCGATCAAGATCAATATTCCGGAAATTTGAAGCCGGCGTTCCAGCACCAAGTTCATTTTGATGGCTCCTTCCAGAAAGTAACGTCCTGAAGTTTTTCAACGTTGTGTGATACTTCGTGACAACCACTGCTCATGCAAGAGAGTTTGTTTGCCTTCATCAGCAGAAGGCGTTGAGGCTCTTCATTGTGCGTTGCGCCTTCTTCAAACGATCTTGCGCTCAGGTGGCAGTGTAAACATTCACGGTTGTTGTAAGGCTCATAGAGTTTGATCTTTTTCGGCACTCCGCCGAGGTAATTAACATAGACGTGTTTTAATCCACGAAGCTTGGCATCGAAGTCGCCGTAGAGCGTGTAGTCTGTGTGACAGGTATAGCAGGCGCTGGTCGCTGAAACCAAATGATTTTGAAAGTGAACTGCAGGAATATACTCCCTGTTGTCCACTCGTAAACTCTTACCATAGGGTTCCATCGCATGGCACGATAAACAGAATTCTGTTTTCTTTGAGTTCTCGATATGCTGAGAGGTGCCCATTAGCGCTGCAAGTGTCGGTAAGATAAAAAACGAAAGAAATGCCAGGACTTTTCCAACTCGACCGGCCGTGACGTTCGGCTTGAGTATAACAAAAAGAACAAGAGCAAGCGCAATCAGAATGATGGCGACAAGAATTTCGGCCGGGCTCAAAATCGCAATCCCTTCGGAATTATCATGCTATTTTTTTTCTTCAGGCTTCAATGTGTCGAGCCACTTCGCAAGTGTCTCTAAGTCTTCTTTTTTCCCGGTCCATGCTTTCGCATGCTTCTTTCCTTTCAAATCCTCGGTTTTCGTTAAGTATTTTATGAACCATGCCTCATCATGTTCAAATCCAGTA